>DASSML010000097.1:0-11282 GCA_035688895.1 Gemmatimonadales bacterium | reverse complement strand
ACGTAGGCCGGAAGGGCCAGCAGGGTGCGCAGGTCGCCCAGAAGCAGCTCGCGTCGGTCCCGGATCGTTTCCGCACGTTCCCGGTCGGCATCATGGATGACCGCGAGCATCTCGCAGGTGCTCATCTCCCGATCCCCCCGCACCGACTCGCTGGTATTCCGCTCCAGCTCATCGAACACGTTGCGCACCCGGATGTCGTTCACCTTGAAGTAGGTGAGCTGGAACCCCTCCGGCTCGGACGGCCGGTACTGGTGGATGCTGCCGTCGAAGAGCCGGAGGCTCAGGTCGGTCTGCCCTTCCGCGTAGGCCATGAGCCCGCTGTCGGCGTAGATGATCCGCCGGCTGGCGTCGCTGCCGACATCGTAGATCGTGACTTCCTTGAGCCGGCCGGTGGCCGCGTCGATCCGGTTGGCGCGCAGGAAGTACTGGGAGGGCGGCACCTCGTTGATGACCTGCTCCCGCAGCTCGAAGGTCGGCTTCTTCCGACCGATGTCGATCAGCAGGTTCCGGAGCCGGGCATTGCTCCGGGGCAGGACCTGGTCCACGAAGGCGAAGTTGAAGGCCGACATGAACACCCCCCAGGCCATCACCGGCACCAGCACCTGGTAGACGCTGATGCCGCTGGCTCGCATGGCGGTGATCTCGTTGTCGGCGGCAAGATGGCTGAAGGCGTAGAGCACGGCCAGGAGCACCGCCATCGGCAGCGTCATCGCCACGATGAACGGGATGCTGAGCCCGAATACCTCCGCGATCACCGACCAGGGCAGGCCCTTACCCACCAGAGCGCCGAATTTCTTGGCGATCTGGCTTAGCAGCATGAGGCTCGTCAGAGCCGCGAGGGCGAACAGGAAGGGCCCCACAAGCTGCCGGAGCAGGTATCGGCTGAGAAGGCGCACCGGTCGACTATGTCCGTTGTCTGCTATGAATTAGCGGAGTATATTGGAGCCATAATCGTGCCTCAAGCCCGTCGTTTCTGATCCCCACGTGGCGCGCCGCCTTCTCGTCCTCGCGTTGCTGCTCACCCTGTCGAGACCCCTGGTCGGACAAGTCGCCGACTCGACCGGGCGCGTCCCGTTTCCGGGCGCAACGTTGACCTTTCCGGAGCGCCTCGAAGGCCTCCACGAGCCCCAGCTTCTGCAGTCGCCCTGGGGCATCGGGCACCGGATTCCGATCGGCGTACGCCTCGCCCAGTACGACAGCGTACTCGCCCGGACCCTGGATTCCGCCCGCGTCGATCGGAGCGTCGGGCTCCGCAACCTCCAGCTCTATGGAATATCGCCTGGTCTGGCCGAGGAGGAGGGCCTGCCCGAGGAGCTGCGCGGCAATACGCTGGGCATTTCCCGGCGGGTGGCCGACCTGGGCCTCGAGGGAGCGGTTCGGCTCGAGCTGCGGTCCGACCGGCTCCGAAACGAGCGTTGCGCGCCCTACCAGCTGCTGGATCCGGCCTCCGGCTGCCGCGGCGGGTTTCGAGCCCCCCGCCTCGACAACCACATCGCTCTCCGGTCCGGCGGGTTGATCGCCGAACGGCTCCACCTCAACGTCGACTACGACAACGATCGCGACTTCAACGCCAACAACGATGTCCAGGTGTACTACGAAGGGCTGGAGGACGAGATCGTGCAGCGGGTGGAGGTCGGCACGGTCAGCTTCCAGCCGCCCCGCTCCCGCTTCATCACCTCCGCCGTACCGACCAACAATTTCGGCGTCAACGCCCGGTTCGAGGTCGGCGCCATGCAGGTGCAGACCCTTCTCGCAACCCAGAAGGGCAGTCAGGTGGCCGACCGGACCTACACCATCGGACAGACCACCAGCCAGGCCCAGGACCGCCAGCTGCGGGACCTCGATTTCGAGTCGGGCCGGTTCTTCTGGGTGGTGGACCCGGCCGGCATTACGGGCTATCCCGCGCTGGATATCCTGAACGCGGCCAACCTTCCGGTGACGCCGGCGGCCAGGCCGGCGCAGGTCCGGGTCTATCGCTGGCGGCCATACGCGGGCAACAACGGCGCCAACCCCAACATCGGCGGCATCACCGCGACGGCGCGAACCGTGGCACCGGTCGAGAGCTTCGGTGCGGTGCAGTGGGAGCTCCTGATCCAGAACGTCGACTACTACCTTGATCCGTCCGGGCTGTGGATCGCACTCTCCACCAAGCTGGATCCCAGCAGTTACCTGGCGGTCAGCTACATCACTGGCGATGGGACGACGGTCGGAAGCTTTCCGGCCACCGACAGGGGCCCCAACTCGACCGACAGCCTGCGGCTGGTCGCGAAGCCCAGCGGGTCGAACATCGACGCTACCTCACCCCTCCTGCGTTATGAGATGCGCCAGGTCTACCGGGTGGCCGGGAGCGATCTGGATCCATCGTCACTCGAGGTGAGCATCGCGCTCAACCGATCCGAGCGCCCCCAGTCCGGCGCGGAGACGTATCTGGCCCTGCTGGGCCTCAGCCTTCCCACGGACCCCAACCTGTTCGACCGCGACAACCGGCTCTTTCCCCGGAGCCGCGACCCTGAGGCGAGCCAGGTCATCCACGAGGCGTACATCGTGTACCCGCACCTGCAGCCGTTCGCCGATGCCACCAAGCTCACGCCCGGGGAGCGGGCGGATTCGATGTACCGGAAACCGCTTAACCTGCTCTTCCAGGAGACGTCGTCGAAGTATTCCCAGCGGCTCCGCTACAACTCGACCGGCGTGGGCGACCGGAGCACCCTCAACCTCGGCCAGCTGCAGATCCGCTCGGGCAGCGAGCAGCTGGAGGTGCGGGGCCGACGTCTGGAGAAAGGGGTCGACTACAATATCGACTACGAGGTCGGCCAGGTCACGTTCCTCAACCCGAACGCGCTGTTCGGCGACGGCACCGTCGAGGTCAAGGCGCGCTACGAGGTGCAGGAGCTGTTCGCGGTCGCGCCGACGACGGTCATGGGGCTCGCTTCCACCTACGCACTCGGACAAGTGGGGGCGGTGAATCTGATCGGTCTGTACCAGTCGGAGAAGAGCGCCTACAACCGTCCCCCGCTGGGCTTCGAGGCCTCCGCCAACCTGATCGGGGGGGCCAACACCGAGCTGCACTTCAAGCCCAATGGCCTGACCAGCTTCCTCAACAGCATCATGCCGCGCCGGTCCACCGCGCCGTCCACCTTCGACGTCAACGCGGAGGCCGCCTTCACCCGGCCGGACCCCAACCGGAGCGGACAGGCGTACCTGGAGGAGTTCGAGACCGAGTCAGGGGTCCAGGTGTCGCTGGGCGAGCAGTCCTGGGGATTCAGCAGCGCCCCGCAATCGTCGGCCGGCCTGGAAGACCTCGGCTTCATCGGTCAATTGAACAAAGACGACGCGGTCGCGCTCACCTGGCAGAACCTGATCCCGAACGGCCAGGGCGGAGCCGTGGAGCTCCGGCCGCAGGACATCGACACCCTGATCAAGGTCACCCGCAGCAACGACCAGCGGGAAACGGCGCTGTTCTTTACTCTGCACGCCGACACCGCCGGAGGCGTGGTCCAGCGTGACCAGAGCTCCAACTGGACCTTGCCCTCCCACCCAGGCCCTCGCTGGCGCTCGATCGTCACTCCGCTCAGCGCCAGCGGCGTCGATATCTCCACCGACGAGTACCTGGAGTTCTGGCTCTTCAATCCGGGGTCACGCACCACCGACTCGGCCGGTGTCGAGCTGGTCTTCGACCTGGGCAGCGTCAACGAGGACGCCGTGGCCTTCGCGCCGGAGAGCTTCACGGTCGCCGGCGCCGATACGACGTATCAGGGCCGCCAGTACGTGGGCGAGAACCGGCTCGACAGCGAGCGGCGCGCGATCGGCACCTTCGACGCCCAGGTGGACGACATCGGCATCCTCAACGACCGGCCGGAGAACGTCCTAAACGAGACGACCGGGCAGACGGTAGGCCAGCTGCCGCTCTGCGAGCGGACCCTGGGCGAAACGGTTCCGATCTTTCCCTGGGGCGACCTGGGCAGCCGCTGCACCCGGGGGAACGGCGTGCTCGACTCCGAGGACCTGAACGGCGACAACGGGCTCAACAGCACCGGAGCCAACGACAACGTCTTCCGGTACGTGGTGCCGTTGCAGCCCGGCAGTCCGTACTACGTGCGCGACGGCGTGCGCTCGGTGGACGCCCTGGGCCGGGTTTCCAAGTGGGAGCTGTACCGGGTCCCGGTGCGCTCGCCAACCGATACCATCGGCACGCCGACCCTGCGCTCGATCCAGCAGATGCGGCTCACCGTCGTGGCGCCGGACCTGGGCGAGCCAGACGTGGTGGCCCGATTCGCCCTGGCCCGTCTCCACTTCGTGGGGACCAGCTGGGTGCGCCGGTCGGAGAAGCCCATCGCCGGGCTGGCGGGGTCGCTGAGCAAGCCCACCGGCGAGGTGATCGCGTCGATCGTGTCCACCGAGAACGCGACCGACCTCGGGTACACCTCGCCGCCGGGGGTGTTCGAGACGACGCAGCGGCGGGGAGAGGTCACCTCCAGCGGCGAGCAGATCAACGAGCGGTCGCTCCGCATACTGGGCCGCGGGATGAGCACCGGCGACCGCGCCGAGGCCTACCTCCGGTTCCCCGCGGGCCCGCAGAACATGCTGGCTTATCGCGAGCTCCGCTTCTGGGCCCGGGGACGCGGGCCCGGGTGGGAGGAGCGCGAGCTGGAGGCGTTCATCAAGGTCGGCAGCGACGACCGCAACTTCTACCTCTACCGCTCGCCGGCCCACACCACCACCTGGGAGCCCGAGATGGTGGTGGACCTGGACACCTGGCGCGATCTTCGGGCCCAGCTGGAGCAGCGATGGCTGTCGGGGGCGCCGGCCTCGGGTGCCGCCGAGTGCGGAACCAACGACCCGCAGGCCTACGTGGCCTGCAAGGGCCCGTACCTGGTGCATCTGGCCGATCCCGGGATCAATCCGCCCAACCTCGCCGCGGCCCAGGAGCTCTCGGCCGGCATCTACCGGGTCGGCGGTGCGGGCGAAGCAGCCGAATCGGAGCTATGGATCGACGACATCCGGCTGGCCAGTCCGGTGTCCGAGACCGGCAAGGCGGTCGCGTTCGACACCCGGCTCGTCGCGTCCGACGTCGGCAGCGTGAGCGCCTCGTTCACCCGCCAGGACGGGCAGTTCCGGTTGATGAACGTGGACCCGACCTACCGCACGACCAGCGGGCTCGCGCTGGACACCCGCTGGCAGCTCGATCGGTTCCTCCCCACCGCGCTCGGCATCACCGCCCCGGCGAGCGTCACCTATACCAGGGCCAACGTGGCCCCCCAGCTGCTCACCGGCACCGATCTCCGGGCGGAGGCGCTGCCCGGCCTGCGGAAGCCGGAGAGCTGGAGCGCCACCTACGCCTTCGCCCTTCGGCGGAGCGCCAAGGGGACCGACTGGGTCACCCGCAGCCTGCTCGACCCGATGGCGTTCAACATGGCGTACACTCAGGGCAACGCCACGACCGAGTACTCGGAGGCGCAGAGCAGCAACTCGCTCCTGTCGCTCACCTACAACGTGCAGATGCGCCGGCGCGGCTTCCGGCTGCCGCTGGGCGGCCTGGTGGACGGCATGCCGGCGTTCATCCGGGCGAGCGAGACCGGGCGTGCCCTGCGCTCCGGGATGGTGAGTCTGGTGCCGTCGAACCTGCGCTTCAACAGCACCCTCTCGCGCGACTGGGCCGAGCAGCAGTCGTTCTCGGATCCGATCTTCCGGCCCACCGACAGCTCGGTGCGCCCGGCCCTGGCGCTCACCCATCTGTGGCGCAACTCGGGCGGGTTCACCTGGCAGCCGATCGGGCTGATCAATCTGGCCAGCGACGTGACCAGCACCAGGGATCTCCGGGTGTACCCGGACTCGACTTCGCTCGGACGCCTGGCCTACGACGAGCGGGAGTTCTTCCTGGGCATTCCGGTGGGGGTGGAGCGGGATCGGACGGTCACCAGCTCGCTTTCCAGCACGCCGCGGGTCACCTCCTGGCTGGGACTTCGCATCCTCTCGGGGAGCAGCTTCGTGCTCTCCCGCAGTCTCACGTCCCGGGACCCGGTCCGGGAAGACGTGGACACCGGCTCTTTCATCCTGCCGCAGACCCTCAACAACCTGCGCAGCTGGGAGACCGGCTTCACCTTCGACCTGCCCCGGCTGCTGCGCGGCATGACCGGCGACTCGAGCGGACTCGCCAAGGCGCTGGGACGGGTGCGGCCGTTCGACCTGGGCCGGCGGGTGCAGCGGACCTCAACCTTCGACCTGGCCGCCTTCAATCCCAACCTGAGCTACATGCTCGCCCTGGGCGGGCTGGAGAACTTCCTGGAGCAGGAAGGCACGGACGCCCTGGGAACCAGCGTCACCTGGACCACGAACCTCACCTCCGGCGCCGACCTGCCGTACGGCGTCAGCGGCTCCCTGACCTACGGCCACACCTCCACCGACCGGTACCAGCTGGTGAGCGAGAGCCGGGTGCTCACGGTGGTGGAGCAGCGCGAGTGGCCGGTCGGCAACGTGCGCTGGAACCACGTCTTCCGGGCCGGAGTGTTCAACCTCGTTTCGGCCGGCGTGGCCTTCCGGCACCGAGAGGGAAGCTCGGTGCAGGCAGGGCAGGTGAACCAGGTGCAGAGCGCCATCAACTCCGATTCGTGGCGGCCGGACATGCAGATCGGCCTCCGCAACGGGATGAGCTTCTCCTTCTCCTGGAATACGCTGGGGCAGGAGACCACCAACACCAGCAGCACGACGGTCCTGGACCAGAACGAGCTGGCCGGCAATTTCAGCCATACCTTCCGGATGCCGCGGGCGTTCGGCCGAGTCCGCCGTCAGGTCCGCTCCTCCATCTCGGCGCTGTTCTCGAGAGTGAAAAGCTGCATCGAGCAGGGCACGGGCGTCGACTGCACCACCATCTCCGACGTGACCCGGCAGGAGCTGCGCGGGGGTCTCGACAGCGACGTGGTCAGCTCGTTGACGGCGGGGCTGCAGGTAGGGTATTCGATCAACGAGGCCCGGCACCTCAACCAGCGGAACTCGCAGATCTCGCTGCTGGCCTCATTCCAATGGTCGTTCGATACCGGGGGCAATCGCTAGGTGCGCATCTTCCGCTATGGAGTCATCCTGCCGGCGCTGGCCGCCGCGCTCTTCGCCGGCTGTCATCGCGACACGCCGCCGCCGAGGGAGTTCGACGGTCCCGGCGCGTTCCACTACATCGAGACCCAGGTGGGGTTCGGACCCAGGATCCCGGGCACCGAGGCGCACCAGCGCATGGCCGCCTGGCTGGACAGCCTGCTGCGCGCGCGAGCCGACACCCTGGTGACGCAGCAGTGGACCCACGTCACCGCCAAGGGCGACAGCCTGCCGCTCACCAACTTCCTCGCCCGGTTCAACACCAAGGCGGATCGGCGCGTGTTGTTCCTGGCCCACTGGGACAGTCGGCCCCATGCGGACGGCCCTGCGAGCAGGGACTCCACCGCCCCGGTGCCGGGGGCCAACGACGGGGGCTCGGGCGTCGCGGTTCTCCTCGGCGTGGCCGACGTGCTCCACCGCGCGCCGCCGACGGTCGGGGTGGACCTGCTGTTCGTGGACGGTGAGGACTACGGCGACTTCACCGCGACTCCGAACGACGTGCTCATCGGCTCGCGCTACTACGCCGCCCACCAGCCTCCCGGATCGAAGCCCCTCTTCGCGGTGCTGTTCGATCTGGTGGCCGACCGGGAGCTGCAGATCTATCAGGAAGGGAACTCGCTGATCGGGGCACCCGAGGTGGTCAACCTGGTCTGGGACACGGCCCGGCTGCTCGGCTATCGCGCGGTGTTCATCGACACTCCGAAGCACACCCTGATCGACGACCACCTGGAGCTGCAGAAGGCCGGCATCCGTGCCATCGACGTGGTCGATTTCGACTATCCCTCCTGGCATACGCCGGAGGACAAGCTCGACAAGGTGAGCGACCGCAGCCTGCAGATCGTCGGCGACGTGGCGATGGCGCTGGTGCGACGGCAGTAGCCGCGCGATTCGGTGCCGTGCCGCACCGGTGAGGGTCGGTCGCAGTGAGGTGTGCAGGCTAGTCTAGCGCCATGTCGGCCACCGAGCGGCGGGCGCTTCTGCTGTTGCTGGCCCTGGGCCTCCTGGGGCACGGCGTCCGTCGCTGGCTGGTTCCCTCCGGAGCACCACCGGGCCAGGTCGAGCTGCTCCAGGCCCTGCCACCCAAGTCTCCGCTTCCCCATCGCGACAGCATGCTGGCGCTCGCGCGTCCGCTTGGCCCGGACGAGCGGATCGACGCGGATCGCGCCACCGCAGCGGAGCTCGCGCGACTCCCACGGGTCGGCATGGCGCTCGCCAAGCGGATGGTGGCTTACCGTGATGCGCACGGTGGGTTTGGTGGCCTGCCGGGACTCGATCAGGTCCCCGGAATCGGTCCGGGCCTGCTGGGGGCGCTGGCCGAGCACCTGAGCTTCTCCGGGGCATCTCCCGGGGGACTGGCCCCCACGGAGGCCGAGCCTGGCCCGGGCGGGACCACCCTCCCCCTGGCCCCGCTTTCTGCCACGACCACGGGCCTCCTGCCCGGCCCGCCGACCGGCCCGGTCCCGGCCGGACGGGTGAACCTCAATGCTGCCAATGCTGCAGCGCTGGACGCACTTCCCGGCATCGGTCCTGCCCGTGCGGCCTCAATTGTGCAATACCGTGCGCAACACGGCCCATTCCAGTCGGTAGACGACCTGGGCCGGGTTCCCGGAATGGGAGCGGCGGCGGTGGCGCGCGTCCGGGAGCACGTGGCGGTGCCATGACCCCGGCGGCCCAAGAATGCCGGGTTCGCGTCCGATTCAATACCCGGTCAACAACTTATCTGTCCGGAACACATCCGAATCATGGCCACCGCAGCCGCAGGAGGGGCCGACCGGTTGGGTGAGATTCTGCTCCGCGAGGGGCTGATCTCGCGGGACCAGCTGGCGCAGGCCCTCACCGAGCAGAAGGCGAGCAAGCAGCGGCTGGGCTACGTCCTGGTCAAGCTGGGGCTGGTGGCCGAGCTGGAGGTCACCAAGCTCCTGGCCCGGCAGCACCGCATGCCCGCCGTCGATCTCTCCCGCTTCGAGGTCGACCCCAAGATCATCAAGCTGATCCCCGGCGATATGGCGACCAAGGCCGTGGTCCTTCCGCTCAAGCGGGAGGGCCGCACCCTTACCGTCGCCATGGCCGACCCGACCGATCTCGGCCTGCTGGAAGATCTCAAGTTCATCACCCGGTTCGATCTCTTCCCGGTGCTCGCGGGCGAGTACACCCTGCGGAACCTGATCGAGAAGCACTACGCCAACGATCAGCAGGAGCTGCAGACCCTCCTCAAGGACATGGAGGCCACCGGCGAAGACGTCGAGGTGGTGGAGGAGACGGAGGAGGAGGTCGCCACCCAGGCGCAGATCGAAGACGCGCCGGTGGTCAAGCTGATCAACGGGATGCTGATCGACGCGGTGAAGCGAGGGGCCAGCGACATCCACATCGAGCCGTTCGAGCACGAGATCCGGGTGCGCTACCGCATCGACGGCGCCCTGCTCGAGATCATGCGTCCGCCGCTCAAAATGAAGGCCGCGCTCACCTCCCGCATCAAGATTCTGAGCCAGCTCAACATCGCCGAGCGCCGGGTTCCGCAGGACGGCCGACTCAAGCTCAAGCTGGGCGCCCGCGTCATCGACTTCCGCGTGAGCACCCTGCCGGTGCTGTTCGGCGAGAAGATCGTGCTCCGAATCCTCGACAAGGGCAACCTGACGCTGGACCTGACCAAGTTCGGCTTCGAGGTTCAGGCGGAAAAGGATCTGATGAAGGCGATCCTCAACCCCTACGGCATGGTGCTCGTCACCGGTCCCACCGGGTCGGGCAAGACGACGACGCTCTACTCCGCGCTGTCCCGGGTCAACACGCCCGAGGTCAACATCATGACCGCGGAGGACCCGGTCGAGTACAACCTGATGGGCATCAACCAGGTGCTGGTGCGGAACGAGATCGGGCTCACCTTCGCCGCGGCGCTCAAGGCGTTCCTGCGGCAGGACCCGAACATCATCATGATCGGCGAGATCCGCGACCTGGAAACCGGCGGCATCGCGATCAAGGCGGCGCTCACCGGCCACCTGGTGCTGTCCACCCTGCACACCAACGACGCGCCCAGCACGATCACCCGTATGATCGACATGGGAATCGAGGCCTTCAACGTGGCCAGCGCGGTAAACCTGGTGGTGGCCCAGCGGCTGGTGCGGCGGATCTGCAAGGAGTGCAACGGTCCGCACAAGTACAAGGACGAGGAATTGCAGTCCCTGGGCACGGAACTTGACTCTCTCCGGGCGATTCAGTTCATGAAGGGCGCCGGCTGCGACACCTGCAGCGGCACCGGCTACAAGGGCCGGGCGGGCCTCTACGAGGTCATGGCGCTGAGCCCCGAGCTGCGGCGGATGATCCTGCGCGGCGCCTCGGTGGCCGAGCTGCGGGAACAAGCGGTGGTGGACGGCATGCTCACCCTGCGGATGGACGGCATGAAGAAGATCGAGCGCGGTGTCACCACCCTCGAAGAAGTGGTCAAGGAGACGGCGGCATGACCTTCAATCTGCGATCCCTGCTGGAAGAGATGATTCAAAAGGAGGCGTCCGACCTCCACATCACCACCGGGGAGCGGCCCAAGCTCCGGGTCGACGGCGACATCACCGACAGCTCGGTGGCCGAGATCCTGTCGCCCAAGGACACCCTGCATCTGGCCTACTCGGTCCTGACCGAGAACCAGAAAAAGCGGTTCGAGAACGAGAACGAGCTCGACTTTTCCTTCGGCATCCAGAACCTGGCCCGATTCCGCGGAAACGTATACAAGCAGCGGGGTTGCGTCTCCATGGCAATCCGCATGATTCCCTTCAATGTGCGGACCTTCCAGGAGCTGGGCCTGCCCCCGGTCGTGGGCAAGCTGGCCGAGCGGCCCCGCGGGCTCATTCTGGTCACCGGCCCGACCGGGTCGGGCAAGAGCACCACGCTGGCCGCGATCATCGACAAGATCAACAAGGAGCGGAAGGGTCACATCATCACGGTGGAAGACCCGATCGAGTTCATCCACCGCCACCAGTCGTGCATCGTGAACCAGCGGGAGATCGGCACCGACACCAACAGCTTCTCCACCGCGCTCAAGTACGCTCTCCGGGAAGATCCCGACGTCATCCTGGTGGGTGAGATGCGCGACCTCGACACCATCGGGGCGGCGCTCACCATCGCCGAGACCGGGCACCTGGCGCTGGCCACCTTGCACACCAACTCCGCGGCGGAGTCGATCAACCGGATCATCGACGTCTTCCCCT
>DASSML010000096.1:0-24179 GCA_035688895.1 Gemmatimonadales bacterium | reverse complement strand
TCGCGGGCGATGATCTTGTTCCCGATCGCCGCCTGGATCGCCACCTGATAGAGCTGGCGCGGGATCAGCTCCTTCAGCTTCTCCGCCACCTTGCGGCCGTACTCCTGGGCCTTGTCCCGGTGGATGATCACGCTGAAGGCGTCGATCGGGTCGCCGTTGATCAGCATGTCGAGCTTGACCAGGTCCGACTCCCGGTACCCGGCCATCTCGTAGTCGAGCGAGGCGTAGCCCCGGCTCAGCGACTTGAGCTTGTCGTAGAAGTCGAGCACGATCTCGCCCAGGGGGAACTCGAAATCGAACTCCACCCGGGTCGTGTCGATGTAGTGCATCCCGTTGTACACCCCGCGCCGCTCCTGCCCCAGCTTCATGATCCCGCCGATGTAGTCGGCCGGGGCCATGATCCGCGCCTTCACGTACGGCTCGTCGATCCGGGAGATGCTGGCGGGGTCGGGCAGGTTGCTCGGGTTCTCCAGCAGCAGCATCTCGCTGTCGGTGCGGTAGACGTGATACTCCACCGTCGGCACCGTGGTGATGAGGCTCAGGTTGAACTCGCGCTCCAGCCGCTCCTGCACGATCTCCATGTGCAGCAGGCCGAGGAAGCCGCAGCGGAAGCCGAAGCCCAGCGCGGTCGACGACTCCGGCTCGTAGTGCAGGCTGGCGTCGTTGAGCACCAGCTTCTCCAGCGCATCGCGCAGCCCCTCGTACTGGTCCGAGTCGGTGGGGTAGATGCCGGCGAACACCATCGACTTGACGTCGCGGTAGCCGGGCAGCAGCTCGCCGGCGCGGTCGTGGGCGTCGAGCACGGTGTCGCCCACCCGGGCGTCGCGGACGCCGCGGAGGCTGGCCACGATGTAGCCCACCTCGCCGGCCTCGAGCGCCGGAGCGGGGTGCTGGCCCAGGCGGAGGTAACCGACCTCGTCCACGTGATAGACGTCGTCCGGATGGGAGCCGAAGGCGATCTCCATCCCCTCGCGCACCGTGCCGTCCACCACCCGGACCGAGGGAATCGCTCCCCGATACCGGTCGTAGTAGGAGTCGAAGATGAGCGCCCGGAGCGGGGCCTCGTCGTGGCCCCGCGGCGGGGGCACCCGGGCGACGACCGCTTCGAG
Source organism: Gemmatimonadales bacterium (assembly GCA_035688895.1). Classification (GTDB taxonomy): domain Bacteria; phylum Gemmatimonadota; class Gemmatimonadetes; order Gemmatimonadales; family GWC2-71-9; genus CAVVWJ01. The sequence goes on along the minus strand of DASSML010000096.1, from coordinate 23,070 downwards.
CAGCTCCGGGATGCCCGTCCCCTCCTTGGCCGAGACGGCGAGGATCTCCTCCTGGCGGGCGCCGATCAGATCCATGATCTCCTTGGCGCGGCGCTCGGGCTCCGCGCCCGGGAGGTCGATCTTGTTGAGGACCGGGATGATCTCCAGCCCGGCGTCCATGGCGAGGAAGAGATTGCTCAACGTCTGAGCCTGGACTCCCTGGGACGCGTCCACCACCAGGATGGCGCCCTCACAGGCCGCCAGCGAGCGGGACACCTCGTAGGTGAAGTCCACGTGGCCTGGCGTATCGATGAGGTTGAGCTCGTAGGTCCCGCCGTCGCGGGCCCCGTAGCTCATCCGGACCGCGTTGAGCTTAATGGTGATTCCGCGCTCGCGCTCGAGGTCCATGGTGTCGAGCAGCTGCTCCCGCATCTGGCGCTTCTCCACCGCGCCGGTCGCCTCGATGAGGCGGTCGGCCAGGGTGGACTTGCCATGATCGATGTGGGCGACAATACAGAAGTTGCGGATCCGGGATTGAGCCATGGGCCGAAAGATAGTTCAATTCTGGCCGTGCCCGACCCCATTCCCGGCCCGACCTCCGACCCGACCCGCGCTCCGGCAGCGGCCGATCTCGGCATGCTGGCGGTCGTGCTCATCTGGGGACTCAACTTCAGCGTCACCAAGGGCGCGTTCGCCACCTTTCCGCCCCTCGCCTTCACGGCGGTGCGGTTCGCCATCGCGAGCGTGATCCTGATTCTGCTGGTCCGCCGCGTCGAGGGCCCGGGCTCGCTGCCGGACGGGTCCCTCACCCGGCTCATCGTCCTGGGGTTCATCGGCAATACGCTCTATCAGATCGCCTTCATTTCCGGGCTGGCCCTGACCAGCGCCTCCAACAGCGCGCTGATCCTGGCCGCCATGCCGCCGGTGACCGCCGTGGCCGCGGCGGCGCTCGGGGTGGACCCGGTCCGGCCACGGATTTTGGTCGGCGTGCTCATGGCCACCATCGGCGTGGCCCTGGTGGTCCTGGCCGACGCGCCGGGACTCTCGGGCGGTCGGCTGACCGGCGATCTCCTGAGTCTCGCCGCAGTGGGCTGCTGGGCCGCCTACACCATCGGGCTTCGCCGGGTGCCCTCGCAGATCTCGGCGCTCAGAGTCACCTCGATCACGACCGTGGCCGGGCTGCCCGGACTGCTCCTCGCGGGGACGCCCGAGCTGATAGGAATGGAATGGGGACGGGTGGGATTGGCGGGATGGGCCGCCCTGGGCTACGCCACGGTGTTCTCGCTGCTCGTGGCCTACGTGCTGTGGAACCGGAGTGTGGCGGAGGTGGGGCCGAGCCGGACGGTGATCTACATGTGCCTCACGCCGCTGGTGGCAGTCGCCGGAGCCACCGTCATGCTGCACGAGCATCCGGAGCCGCTGCAGGGCATCGGCGCCATCCTGATTCTCTCGGGGGTACTGGTCGCCAGGCGGGCCTAATCGCCGGCGGCGCCGCTCAGCTCCTCCAGCCGGGCCATCGCGCGGCGCAGGTGCGGAATCACGATGCTGCCTCCCACCACCAGCCCGACCGAGAAGATCTCCAGGAACTCCTCCCGGCTCACTCCTTCTTCGTGGCAGCGGACGACGTGGTAGGTGACGCAATCGTCGCAGCGCAACACCAGCGACGAGACCAGGCCCAGCATCTCCTTGGTCTTGGTGCCGAGTGCCCCGGCCTCGTAGGTCCGGTGGTCCAGTGCGAAGAACCGGTTGATCGTGAGGTTTCCCGCGCCGAGGATGAGGTCGTTCATCCGGCTGCGGAAGGCGTCGAAGTCGGCGAGGGTGTCGGCCATCGGGCTACTCCACGATCTCCGCCCGACTCGCCGGATTCCACTCCGGCCGCTTCGGCGCGTTGGCGACATCCTGGCCGAGGTAGAACAGCAGGCGGAGGATCCGGGATTCCTTCTCCCCGTCGATCTTGTCGGGCGAGTCGGTCACCTCGTGGTAGTCCGGATGGGTGCCGTTGAAGAAGAAGAGGATGGGTACGCCCTTCCGGGCGAAGTTGTAGTGGTCGGAGCGGAAGTAGAACCGCTCCTCGGGCCAGCGATCGTCGATCGCGGTCATGTGGAGCTCGGGGTGGGCGGCGTTCACCCGGTTCAGCGTCGCGCCGAGGTCGGAGTGCTCCTTGCCGATGGCGACGATCGTGTCGCGCCAGTTCCGCCCGATCATGTCGATGTTGAGGTCGGCCACGATGTGGTCGAGTGGCACGGTGGGGTTCTCGCTGAAGTAGCGGCTGCCCCAGAGTCCCTTCTCCTCCCCGCTCACGGTGATGAACAGGATCGAGCGCGCCGGGCGCACACCGGGCCGGCTGAACGCCTCGGCCAGCTCGATCACCCCGGTGGTGCCGGAGCCGTCGTCGTCGGCGCCGTTGTTGATGCTGTCACGCTGGCCCGGCGTGATGCCGATGTGATCCATGTGGGCCGAGAAGACCAGATACTCGTTGCGCAACTTCGGGTCGGTCCCCTCCAGGATCCCGATGGTGTTCGGCGCCGTGGTCTTGCTCAGCACCGAGTCGCGGAGATCCAGCTTCACCGCGAGCGAGGGCACGTCCTGCCCGACCACCTTGCCCGCGTCGCGAATGCGGTCGAGGTCCACGCCGGCCGCTCGGAGCGCGGGCGCCACCGTCAGGTCGCTCACCTCCACGTTGGGCGGTACGCCGGAGCCCAGGTCGAGTCCGTAGCGCTCCGGCGCATAGGAGGGCACTCGTGCCGCGAAGGCCGTAGAGTCGAGGTTGGCGAGGCTCACGATGGCGCGCGGGCCGGCCACGCGGATCGCCCGCAGAACCTGGCCCGAGTTGGCCGGGCTCGGGCTCCGGTAGTCGGGCACATAGAGGACCACCTTGTCCTTCAGCGCCATTCCGCCGACCGCATCGGGCGTGAGCGGTCCGCCCAGCACGATCGCCGGTCCTGCCAGCGGCCCGGACGGAACTCCGCCGCCGACGAAGCGGGCGTTCCGGTCGAAGGCGGCACGCGCCGTCACCTTGCTGGCCTGGAGCACCAGCGCTGACTGTTTCAGCTGCAGCTGCCGCCTGGTGATGGGGTAGCGCTGGAACCAGGTGCCGTCGTCGCCACCCGGCTTGAGCCCGAAGCTCTTGAACTGGTCGGCCACGTACTTGGCCGTGAGCTCCAGCCCGCGGCTCGGGGTATCCCGGCCCATCATCGAGTCGTCGGCGATGATCCCGACGCGGCGCATCACATCGTCACCGGTGATCGTCCCGGCCGCGGCCGAGAGGCCGCGGGCGACCGGTGCGGCGGCGGTCTGCGCGCGCAGCGGGCCGGCGGCGAGCAGGACCACCGGCAGGAGAGCGAGGCAACGGGGCTTCATGGTCACTCGAGTCGTGAGGTCCACCGGGGTGGCGCGGAGTCGTCCGCGATCGTCCGGGTAAGATGGAAGAGCAGGCGGACCACCCGGGCGGCCTTCTCGGTGTCGAGCCGGTCGCCGGTGTCGCTGGGCTGATGATAGTCGGGATGGGTGCCGCTGGTGAAGAACAGCACCGGCACTCCTCGCCGGGCGAAGTTGTAGTGGTCCGAGCGGTAGAAGATGCGCTCCTCGGGCCAGCGGTCCGCCAGCGGCGTCATCCGGAGCTCGGGGTGGGCGGCGACCGTCGCCGTCAGCGTGGCGCCCAGGGTGGACAGCTCCGGGCCCGCCACGATGATCGAATCGGACCAGTTGCGTCCGATGAGATCCATGTTCAGGTCCGCCACGATCCGGTCGAGCGGGACGGTCGGATAACGGGTGAAGTAGTCGCTGCCCCAGAGGCCCTTTTCCTCCCCCGACGGCACCACGAAGAGGAGCGAACGCCGGTGCTCGGGCCGGGCGTCCGGCTCGCCGCCGGCAAAGGCCTCGGCCAGCTCCAGCAGTCCCGCCACCCCCGAGGCGTTGTCGTCGGCACCGTTGTAGATGCTGTCGCCGGGCCCCGCGCGCATGCCGATGTGGTCGAGATGGGCGGAGATCGCGACGTACTCACCGGCGAGCTGCGGGTCGCTGCCGTCCAGGGCGGCGACCAGATTGGGCGCGTCACCGCGATGGAGAACCTGCCGGGCCAGGGTCAGCTCGATGCGAAGACGGGGCCTCTCCCGCGCCTCCGATCGATCGGCGGCTCGAAGGCGCGCCGGATCGAGTCCCGCGGCCGCGAGCACCGGAGCCGCCGTATCGTCGAACAGCTCCACCACGGGGGCGCCGAGGGAATCGTCGCGGAAGTCGGGTGTGAGCCGCGGCTCGCGCGAGGCGGCCAGCCGCTGCGCCCGCGTGGCCGAATCCCGGTTGGAAAGGATGACGACTGCCGCCGCCTGGGCGGCGAGCTGGTCCAGCCGCTCGCCGAGATCGGACGCCAGGGGGCGGCTGTAGTCCACCGGTACCAGGACGACCCGGCCCCGGAGCCACGAATTGCCGACCGCCCGAGGCGTCAGCGGTCCGGTGAGCACCACGGCCGCGCCGCTCACGGGCGTCTCCGGCATCCGGCCGCCCACGAAGCGAGCACCGTGGACGAGATCCACCGCTATATCCTTGGCCCCGGCGTGCAGCCGGATGCGAGAGATGGCGGTGTCCACGGTCCAACGGGTGACGCCGAAGCGTTGCAGGTAGGTGCCGTCCTCACCCGCCGGACGAAGTCCCAGGCGTCGAAACTCGCCGATCACGTAGGTGGCGGCGCGCTCGAGGCCCTCGCTCGGCGTGTCCCGGCCCATCATCGAGTCGTCGGACAGGATGCCGACCCGGGTGGCCATGTCCGCCGAGCCGATGCTCTCCACCGCCGCGCCTTCCGCGAGTCCCTGCGCTCGAGCCGGCGCGGCGCACATGGCCGCGCCGGCCACGACGGCCAGAGCTTGGACCCAGGGGCCGGCCTTCAAGGCTTGCGGCGGCGAAGCTCCGGCTCGCCGGTGCTCTGAGGCTTGGGCGTCTGCCGGACGGACGGTGATGGCCGGGTGGTCGTGGTGGTGGAGGGAGCCGGCTGGCGCGCCCGGTCCGGCGCCTTGGCGCGGTCGTCCCGGGACGGCGATTCGCTGTCGGACCGCTCGGGCCGGCGCCGATCCTCGATGATGCGCGGCGCAGGGGCGAGCGCCGGCGGCGGCACCGCCTGCCGTTTGCCGAGCGGCTGGACGCCGGGTGTCGGCACCGATCCGGGTCCGCCGACGTCCAGACTGCTCCGGCCTTCCGCGCCACCCTGGGGCCGTTGCTCGACGTCGGTCCGGGCCCCGCTCGCCTCCCGGGTCACGCTGTCGCGTCCGGGCTCCCGGTCACGAAAGACGAAGCGGGCGGCGGGGTGGGTCGGTCGGGTGATCACCACGTTGCGGCCCCGCCCCGAGCGATACGGGTAGTACCGCGGATCGTCGTAGATGACCAGGTCGAACCGGGCACAGGAACGACTGTAGGGGTTCCACTGGTCGAAGCTGGCGTAGGCGTGGCAGTCGTAGCAGACGAACCGCGGGTAGTCGTAGTGTCGCTCGACGTAATAGGGGACGACGTCGTAGTCGTAGTCGGCGTCCGGCGAGATACGCTCGGCCAGGTCGGTCAGGACCACGTAGGGATCACGTTGGATGCGGCCGCCGTCGACCAGGCGGTAGTCCCAATAGTCACCCCGGGCGATGGCGTCGTAGTCGAACGGCTCGGGTGAGGCGACGGCGAAGAGATACCCGACCCCGGGGTAGTCGTCCACGATGAAGGAACGGCCTCCCCGGTTGCCGGGGAGCTCGATGGTCTTCCGATCGTCGCGGATGTAGGGATCGCTCCAGGGCTCGCGGGGAAAGATCACCCGGAGCCGGCCGTCGGTATCGACCCGGAAGACTGTCACGAAGGCCGGTTGGTCGAGCTCGAGGTAGACCCTGGCCCCCTCGCCCCGGTGGTAGGGCTCGTCCCGGTCGGTCCACAGCGCGATCCGGCCGCCACCCACGACGTGGTGGGAGGGCGGACGTGGCTCCGGGACGATCGGGGCGGGGCGGGCGGGGTGGGTGAGGCCGGCCAGCACCATCCACCCCAGGGTGACGAGCATGTCTCCTCCGGACAGCGTAAGCGCAGCCACCCGACGGGAGCAGAGGGCGTGCCAGTTCCTGTTATCGGCACAAGATACGCAGTCGTAAGGTCTTGGACGATCATGCCCGACCGGCCGAGGGCGTCGATCCGTCACCGGAAGGGGACAGCGGCGTCCCCTTCTGTGGGCGTTGCTTCGGCTGGACAATCCCAATACGTTGACCGCTTCATGACCCGTTTCGCACGACTCGACCTGCTGGATCCCCTCGAGGTCGCCAGGCTGGGCGGGATCGAGGTGACCACCGAAGGCGTGGTCGAGGGCTTCCTCTCCGGGCTGCACCGCTCTCCCCGCCGCGGCTTCTCCGTGGAATTCGCCGAGCATCGGATGTACCAGCCGGGCGACGAGCTTCGCTACGTCGACTGGAAAATCCTGGGCCGCAACGACCGGTTGTACGTCAAGCAGTACGAGGAGGAGACCAATCTCCGGGCAATGGCGGTGCTGGATGTGAGTCGCTCGATGGCCTGGACCGGCGCACCCGAGACCGTGCTTCCCAAGCTCGACTATGCCAGGCGGCTGGTCGCCGCACTCAGTCTGGTGCTGCTGCGCCAGCGGGACGCGATTGGCCTCATCGCGTTCGACGACGAGGTCCGTCGGATCGTGCCGCCGCGTGCGCGCCTCAGCCACTGGCGGCAGCTGGTGCAGACGCTCGCCGAGCTGGAGGCCGGACAGGGAACCGCAGCCGAGCCGGCGCTGCGGCGGGTGGTGGACCAGCTGCGTCGCCGGGGCCTAGTGGTGTTCGTGTCCGACCTGCTGCTCGACCGCGCGCTTGCGCTCACCGCCTTGCGATTCCTGCGGCATCGGGGCCACCAGGTCCTGGTGCTGCACCTGCTGGACCCCGGTGAGGTCGATCTCGCTGGTCCGGCGGAGGCGCGCTTCGAGGATCCGGAGACCCGGGAAGCCGTGGTGCTCCGGCCCCGGGACTGGGCCGGTGCCTATCGCGAGACGCTCCGCCAGGTAATCGGTGAATGGCGGCTGGCCTGTCGCCGGCACGGCATCCACTATCACCAGGTCATCACCACCACACCATTCGGCACCGTGCTGCGCGAGGCGCTCGCCCCGGCTCCGGCCACTCGCGCGGGATGATCGGCTTTCTCCATCCCTGGGCGCTCGCCGGGCTCGCGGCGGCGGCCATTCCGGTGCTGCTCCACCTGCTGGCCCGCCGCGAGCCGCCGACGGTGGTCTTTCCCGCCGTGCGTTACCTCATTACGACGACGCGCGAGCACCAGCGGCGCCTCAAGCTCCAGAATCTCCTCCTTCTCCTGCTCCGCACCCTGCTGATCGTGGCGCTGGTAATGGCGGCCGCCGGACCGACCCTCCCGCTCCGAGGCGTGCCCGGTCATGCCCCTGGCGCGCTGGTGCTGATTCTGGACAACTCGCCCAGCAGCGGGGCGATGGTGGCGGGGTCGCCTCGGCTGGCGCAGCTCCGGTCGGCCGCACGGGCGGTGCTGGCCCGGGCGACCCCGGAGGATGCGGTCTGGCTCATCACCGCGGAAGGCGTGCCTCAGCGGGGGGACAGCCGTGCCCTGGCCGACCAGGTCGGCGCCCTGACGGTGTCTCCCCGCCGGCTCGATCTCGGCGCCGCGATCACCGCGGCGGACGAGGTGCTGGCGCCGGAGTCCCGCCCGGGCGGCATCGTGCTGCTCACCGATCTCCAGGCCTCCGCGGTCACGCCGGCCCAGCCCAAGGCACCGCTGGTGGTGGGACGTCCCTCGGACCCGCCCCCGCCCAACGCGGGCATCGCGCGGCTCGCGACCGGCGCGCAACCCTGGTCCAGCGACGGCGGCCGGATCACGGTCAGTCTGGCCGGGGACTCGGGTGCCGCCATCCCTCTGGTGGCGCGGCTCGACCGCCGTCCTCAGCGCCAGGCGCTGGCACGTGTCGGGGCCGCCGCCACACTCGCCCTGCCCGGCGCGCCGAGCGGCTGGTGGACGGTCACCGCCGAGCTGGGGCCCGACGAGCTCCGGGCCGACGATCAACGGATCAGCGCCGTGCGGGTCGCCGCCGTCGCGGGTGTCAGCTGCTCCGCCGCGGAGCGCTATGTGGCCGCGGCGTGCGGCGTGCTGGAGTCGAACCGCCGGATCACCCGGGGGGACGAGATCACCCTGGGGCGGCTGGGTCCCCGCAGCTCGGTGGTCGAGCCTCCGGCGGATCCCGCCGCTCTCGGCGCGCTCAATCGCGCGCTCGCGGCTCGAGGAGTCACCTGGCGCTACGGCGCTCTGACGCTCGCGCCGACCAGCACCGACAGCGGAGCGGCGGTGGGCCGAGTCCGGGTGCTGCGCCGCTACCGCCTCGAGTCCGCCGCCAGCGGACGAACCGGCGTCATCGCCACCGCGGGGGGAGACCCCTGGCTGGTGCGGAGCGGCGACGTGGTGCTGCTGGGCAGCCGGCTCGATCCCGCCTGGACCGAGCTGCCCGTGTCCGCCGGCTTCATGCCCTTCATGGATCTCCTGCTCAACCGGCTGGCCCGCGGCGAGGTCAGCCTGGGCGAGGGCTCGCCGGGAGATCCGATTCCCGTGCCCGATCTGGTCACCACCGTGCGCCAGGGCGAACGGGAATGGCGAGTGGAAGGCGGGGGCAGCTTCCGTCCCGCGGAGGTCGGAGCCTACTACCTCCTGTCTGGGCGAGACACGCTGGGTGCGATCAGCGCGAACCTGGATCCGCGAGAGACGCTGCTCCGGCCCGAGCCTGACGCCCAGATCCGGCGCCTGTGGCGCGGCGCGCAGGTGGTCGCCCTGCCTGATGCGGCCGGCCTCGCCTTCGCCTCCGGCGCGCTGGGCGATCTGCGCGGTCCGTTTCTCTGGCTGGCGCTGGCGCTGGGCCTGGGCGAGATGGCGCTCGCGGCCGGCCGCCGGAGGGACCGGTGAAGCTCAAGCCGGTCATGGACGCGTTCGAGCGCTCGCCGGCCACGATCGAGCTGGCCGGGCGGGTGCCGGCCCGAGGCGCGGCGCTCGAGCTTGCCGGGCTCGCGGGATCCAGCGGCGCCGTGCTGGCTGCCTGGGTCGCGCGGGAGCAGAGCCAGCGGCTGGTGGTGGTGATCGCCCCCACGCCCGGCGAGGCGGAGCGGTGGCTCACCGACCTGGCGCTCCTCACCGATGGCGCCGTCGCGCTCTACCCCCAGCGCGAGGCCCTGGGCGAGGAAGAGCCGCACTACGAGATCGCCGGCGAGCGGGCCGAGACCATCGAGGCGCTGCTCCGTGGCCGGCTCCGGATTCTGGTCACCACCGCGCGAGCCACCGCGGAGCGAACTCTGGTGCCAGCGGCCCTGGACGCACTGCGCCTCCGGCTCGCCGTGGGCGACCGGCGACCGCCGACCGGGGTCGCCGATGCGCTGACCCGGATGGGATACCGCCGGGTCGGGACGGTCACCGAGGTCGCCGAGTTCAGCGTGCGGGGCGGCATCGTGGACGTGTACGGATTCGGGATGGCGGTCCCCGCCCGACTGGAGTGGTGGGGCGACGACATCTCGTCCATCCGCGGCTTCGATCTCACGACCCAGCGGTCGCTGGAGACGCTGGAGGAGATCACGGTGTTGCCGGTGGGGACGGGCGGACTGGCGGACGGGCGGACGGACGGACCGTCGGATGGTCGGACGGATGCAACCGCTTCCGGGGATCCCAACGCCCGTCCGCCTGTCCGCCCGTCCGCCCGTACGACCCTCCTCGACCTCCTCCCCCCCGACACCCTCATCATCGAAGAGGCCGCCGGCCCCGACGCCGACGAGGTGACCCGGGCGTGGAAGGAAGCCGAGCACCACCTCGAGGTGGCCCGGCGGCTGGGCGAGGACGTCCCCAGCCGAAGCGCCATCCTGGCGGAGCCGGAGGTCTGGCGCGCCACGCTCGCGCGATTCCCCCGGCTGCTCCTGGCCGGGGAGCGGCCGGTGATCCAGTTCGGCTTCTTTCCGCCGGAGAAGGTCGACCGGGATCTCAACCGCCTGCGCGCCCTGCTCGCGGGCTCGCCGCCCACCATCGTGCTGTGCGACAACGAGGGGCAACTCGAGCGGCTGGACGAGCTGCTGGAAGGCCCTCGGCGGGTCGGGGCGACGCTCGCGATCGGCGCGCTGGACGGGGGCTTCGTGATGCCCACGCTTCGGGTACTGACCGATCACGAGATCTTCCGGCGCGCTCGCCGGCTCCGCCGGCCCCGCCGCTACCGCCAGGCCGCTCCGTCCGCGGCCACCGGCGCGCTCACCGTCGGCGACTACGTGGTGCACCTCGACCACGGCATCGGGATCTATCGCGGCATCCAGACCATCATGGTGGGCGAGTCGACGCTGGAGGTGGCCGTGGTGGAGTACGAGGGCGGCGACCGGCTCAACGTCCCGCTCTATCGGCTGGACCAGCTCGAGCGCTACCGCGCGGCCGGGGACGATGAAGACAGGCCGCCGCCGCGGATTCACCGGCTGGGTGGCGCGTCGTGGCAGCGAGTGCGGGAGAAGACCCGCCAGGCGATCCGCCAGATGGCCGCCGACCTGCTCGACCTGTATGCTCGCCGGACCGTGAGCGCCGGCTACGCCTTCCCGCCGGATGCCCGCTGGCAGCGGGAGCTCGAGTCCAGCTTCCTGTACGAGGACACTCCGGACCAGCGCAAGGCCACCGACGAGGTCAAGGCGGACATGGAGCGCCCCCGGCCGATGGACCGCCTGCTGGTGGGCGACGTCGGCTACGGCAAGACCGAGATCGCGGTCCGCGCGGCCTTCAAGGCGGTGCAGGGTGGCAAGCAGGTCGCGGTGCTGGTGCCGACCACCATCCTGGCGGAGCAGCACGGGCGAACTTTCGCCGAGCGCCTGGCCGATTTCCCGATCAAGCTGGAAGTGCTCTCCCGCTTCCGCACGGCCAAAGAGCAGAAGGCCGCGCTCCAGCGTCTGGCCGACGGGCAAACCGACATCGTGATCGGCACCCACCGCCTGCTCTCGAAGGATGTGGCGTTCAAGGACATCGGTCTGCTGGTCGTGGACGAGGAGCACCGCTTCGGCGTCAAGCACAAGGAGCGCCTCAAGGCCCTGCGTCTGGCGGTGGACGTGCTGACGCTCACCGCCACTCCGATCCCGCGAACGCTGCATCTCAGCCTGGCCGGCCTGCGAGACCTCACCCTGATCGAGACCGCGCCGAGGGACCGCTCGCCCATTCTGACCTTCGTCGAGCCGTGGGACGACGGCCTGCTGGAGGAGGCCTTCGCCCGCGAGATCGACCGCGGCGGACAGGTGTTCGTGGTGCACAACCGGATCGAGACGATAGCGACCATCGCCGCGCGGGTCCGTGCGCTGGCGCCCCGGGCCCGCACCGAGGTGGTCCACGGCCAGATGGCCGCCGAGGAGCTGGAGCGGGTGATGCAGGGCTTCGTGTCGGGCGAGGTGGACATCCTCGTCTCCACCATGATCGTGGAGTCGGGACTCGACGTGCCCAACGCCAACACCATGGTGGTGCACGACGCGCACCGGTTCGGGCTGGCCCAGCTCTACCAGCTGCGGGGCCGAGTGGGCCGGAGCCATCGCCGGGCCTACTGCTACCTGCTCGTGCCGGACACCATCGACGCGGACGCCGAGGAACGGCTGCGGGTCCTGGAGCATCATACCGACCTGGGGGCGGGATACCGGATTGCCCTCAAGGACCTGGAGCTCCGCGGCGCCGGCAACCTGCTGGGTGCGGAGCAATCGGGTCACGCCCAGGCCGTCGGGTTCGATCTGTACATGCGCTGGCTCGAGGAGACGGTCCGCAATCTCCGCGGGCAGGGGGCCCGGGAGCAGCCCCAGCCGCCGGACGTGGTAATGGACCGCCCCGCCCACCTTCCCGACGGCTACGTCCCGGACGACGACGTCAAGCTGGACCTGTACCGCCGACTGGCGCGGGCGGTCTCGTCCGGCGACATTGATGGGCTGCGAGACGAACTGCGCGAGCGCTTCGGCCCCTTGCCGGACGAGGCCGAGACCCTGCTCCACATGGCGCGGCTCCGCGTCCTGGGAGCGGAGCTCGGCCTGCAGCACGTCCTGGTGCGCGGCGACGAGGCGCGGCTCACCTTCCGCCCGGGAACGCAGCCCAGGCTGGCCGGACTCACCTCCGCGCTGGACGACGTCCAGCTCTCCGCCGACGTCCGCCGGACCGTGCCGCTCTCGCTCAGGCTCCTGCGGCTGGGCGGGGAGCCGATCGTGCCCGCCCTGGTGCGGGCGTTGCAACAGGCGCTGGGCGCGCCGGCCGAGCGCCGGACCGCGGCGCGCGGGTCGGGAAGTCCCGACCGATGACCCTTACCGGAGTGCTCATGCGTCGTACCCTGCTGTCCGTCCTGCTCGTCGGCACCGCCGCCACCGCCGGCTGCTCCAACTTCCGCGACATGTTCTCGGCCCACGCGAACACCGCGGCCGAGGCGGCCGGGCTGGAGCTCACGCCGAAGCGGCTGTCCGAAATCCTCTGGGGTGCCACCAAGGGCCAGCGGATGACTCAGCAGACTACCGAGTTCCTGGCCAACGCCTGGGTCGACTACGCGCTCTTCGCCGTGGCCACCACCCAAGGGAAGCTCCCCACCGATTCGGCCAGCGTGGCCGACGCGATGTGGGCCGAGTTGGCGGAGCTCCGGGGTACCCATTGGCACGACACGCTGATGGCCCGTCGGGTCGGTCCGCCGGACAAGGCCGCGGACAGCGCTTACGACGCGCCCGACATCCGCCTGTTCCAGCACATCCTGTTCGGGGCCAAGGCGAGCGCGACGCCGGACGTGAAGGAGGCGAGTCGGAAGAAGGCCGAAGGCGCGCTCGCCCGGATCCGCAAGGGCGCCAACTTCGGGCAGCTCGCCGTGGAGCTGTCGGACGACCCGGGCAGCCGGGCGGACAGCGGTTTCCTTCCCCCCGGCCCACGCGGGCGGTTCGTGCCGGCGTTCGACAGCGCCGCCTGGGCGCTCAAGCCGGGCCAGAACACCGGCCTGGTCGAGACGCCCTTTGGCTTCCATATCATCAAGCGCCCCACGTTGGCCGAGGTGCGGCCGCGGTTCAAGGACTTCCTGGCCCAGCAGGCCGGGGCACGGCTCGACTCGATGTACATGGACAGCCTCGCGAACAAGGCCGACATCAAGGTCGCGAGCACCGCGCCGGCGACGATCCGCGCGGCCATGGATTCGCCCGAGACGGCGAAGAACAGCACCTCACCCGTCGCCACCTTCAAGGGCGGCTCGCTCTCGGTCGAGGAGATGATGCGCTGGGTCCGGGCCCTGCCGCCGCAGTACACCGCCCAGCTCAAGAGCGCCGACGACAGCACCCTCCGGCGGTTCACCCGCATCCTGACCCAGAACGTGCTGCTGCTCCGCGATGCCGATGCCGCGGGGATCACCGTCTCGCCCCAGGAATGGGGTGATCTGCGTCAGCGCTACTTTGCCCAACTCGACACCCTGAAGACGGTGATGGGCCTGGACAGCAGCTCGCTGGGCGACTCCTCGACGCCCGCGGGAGATCGGGTCCGGGCCGCCGGGCTCAAGATGGACGGGTATTTCGATCAGTTGATCCAGGGGAAGGCACGGCTCAGGCCGCTGCCGAGCGCCCTGGCGACGCTGCTGCGTGAAAAGATGCCGTACAAGGTCTACGACGGCGGTGTGGCCCGAGCCCTCGAGCTGGCCCAGGCCCAGAAGCCGGAGACCGACTCCACCAAGTCCCCCGGCGCGATGCGCCCGGCGCCGGGTGGACCGCCGATTCCCGGAGCCGCACCTACGGCGCCGCCGCCGACCAGCGCTCCGGCACCAGCGACGCCTGGAGCCCCGCCGAAGGCGGGCGACAGCGCATCCGGAAAGGCGAAGTAGCGCCGGGTTTGGAGGAAGGAACGATGAGACAGCACCGCGTGACTCACCTGGCCGCCTGGCTGGCGTCGCTGCTCCTGTGCGGCGTCACTGGGCGCCTCGCGGCGCAGGACTCGACTTCGGTGTCGGATTCCGCCGCGGTCGATTCCACCACCGTGGCCGACAGCCTCCGAGGTGACTCGACCGCGGTCGATACCACCGGGGTCGACTCCACCGCGACCGACTCGGCGTCGGCCGCGGTCGATACCGCCGCCGTTCCCGTCGATTCGGCGGTCGGGGCGACGCCGGGGATCGCCCCGGGCCAGCCGGAGCTGCTCCACGGCGACACCACGGTGGTGGTGGACCGGGTGCTCGCCGTGGTGGCGAATCGGCCGGTGCTGGCCTCGCAGGTGGACGAGGAGATCTTCAGCCGGCAGGCGCAAGGTGCCAAGCTGCCGACCGACCCCGCCCAGCTCGACTCGGTGCGACGGCAGGTCATCTCCACGATCGTGGACGAGGAGCTGCTGGTGCAGCAGGCCTCGCGGGATACCTCGATCCACGTGACCGACCAGGAGATCGCCGACGGGGTGGAGGAGCAGGTCCGCAAGGTGCGCGGGAACTTCGGCTCCGAGCTGGATTACCGGAACGAGCTCAAGAAGGCGGGGTTCCAGACGCCCGAGGAGTACCGCCGCTGGCTCACCGATCAGCAGCGCCGCGCGGCGCTGCAGAACCGCCTGATCGACAAGCTGCGGAACGACGGCAAGCTCAAGCCGGTGCCGCCCACCGAGGCGGAGATGAAGGACTATTTCAACGCCAACAAGGGCAGCCTCGGGAGCCGGCCGGCCACCATCTCGTTCCGACAGATCGTGGTGACCCCCAAGCCGAGCGCGGAGGCCAAGGCCCGGACCCGGGAACAGGCCGACTCGATCGTGCTGGCGCTCCGTCGGGGCGCCGACTTCGCCACCGCCGCCCGGCGGTTCTCGCAGGACCCGGGCTCCAAGGACCAGGGTGGCGAGCTCAACTGGTTCCGCCGCGGGGTGATGGTGCCCGAGTTCGAGCGGGTCGCCTTCGCCCTCAAGCCCGGGATCATCTCCGACCCGGTTGAGACCCCCTTCGGGTTTCACATCATCCAGGTCGAGCGCACCCAGCCGGCCGAGGTACAGGCCCGCCACATCCTGCTGGTGCCGGCTCTCGATACGAGCAACATGCACAAGGCCCACGACCTCGCCACCAAGATCCTCGCCCAGGTCCGGCAGGGTGCCTCGTTCGACTCGCTGCAGCGGATCTATCACGATCCGAACAGCGAGCGCACGGCGGACGACGTGCCCGAGGACAAGCTGCCCGAGCCCTACGCCAAGGTGATCGGCAAGGCGGACTCGGGCACGGTGGTGCCGGTGTTCACGGTGCCGGGTGCGGGCGGCCACGAACAGTTCGTGGTGCTCCAGGTGATGGCGCGGCGCTCCCAGGGCGATATTCGCTACGACGACGTCAAGGATCACATCCGGCAGCAGCTCAGCCAGGAGCTGTCGATCCGCCGCTATCTCGACCACCTCCGCAGAGCGAGCTACGTGGAGATCAGGATGTGAGTCGGCCGCGGCTGGCCGTCACCCTCGGCGACCCCCGCGGGATCGGGCCCGAGATCACCGCCGCTGCGCTGGCGACTCCACTCGACGCCGAGGTGACGCTGGTCGGCGCCGAGGACCAGATCGCCGCCATGGCGGCGGACCGGCGGATGCCGGTCGGCACCTGGGGCCAGGGCAGTGGCGATGACGGCGACCGCGCCCGCGCGCTCCGAGCCGGACGTATCGCGGGCCACGCGGTCGAGACCGCGGCCCGGCTGGCTCTGGCCGGCGAGGTGGACGCGATCGTTACCGCTCCCGCGCACAAGCACGCCCTGCATCTCGCCGGATTTCCCTTTCCTGGACACACCGAATGGCTGGCGCAGCTCGCCGGCGGCGTGGACGTGGCCATGATGCTGGCCTCGGACGAGCTTCGGGTCGTGCTGGTGACGACCCATGTGCCCTTCCGCGACGTCCCCGCGCTGCTCACCCGCGAGCGGGTGGTTCGGACCGGACGGACGACGATTCAGGGCCTGCGCGACTGGTGGGGCATCGGCGAGCCGCGGCTCGCGCTCTGCGCCGTGAACCCCCACGCGGGTGAAGGCGGACTCTTCGGCGACGAGGAGACGCGGGTGCTCGGCCCGGCCGCCGAGTCGCTCGGCGCGGCGGGTCCGTTGCCGGCCGACACGGTGTTCGTTCGCGCCATGCGGGGGGAGTTCGACGCGGTGCTCGCGCCCTACCACGACGTGGGCATGACCGCTATCAAGGTCGCCGCGTTCGGTCGGGCGGTGAACGTGACCCTCGGCCTGCCGTTTCCGCGGACGTCGCCCGACCACGGCACGGCGTTCGACATCGCCGGCACCGGCAAGGCGGACGCGAGCAGCATGCGGGCCGCGCTGGAGATGGCGGTGAGGCTGGGGGCGGGGAAGGGGGAAGGGGGAAAGGGGAAGGAACGACGGACGAAGAGCGAAGGGCGAACGGCGAAGGGGAGCTGACCGGGGAATCAGGTCGCTCCCCTTTCTCCCTTCTCCAGCCGCTCCATCAACCCCAGATATGCCTCCAGTTTCAGCTTCTGCGCGGCGCGGTTGGCAACCAGCACCGCGCTGCACTGCAGGATCGTCTCCCGCTCCACCAGTCCGTTCGCCCGCAGCGTGTTGCCGGTGTCGACCAGGTCCACGATCCAGTGGGCCAGGTTGAGGAGGGGGGCGACTTCGACCGATCCGTTCACCGTCACGATGTCCACCGGCCGTCCACGCGAGCCGAAATGCGCATGCGCCAGCCGGGGGTACTTGGTGGCCACGCGGGCCGTGATTCCTCCCGGCAGCGCGGGATATCCGGTCTCGGCGGGCGCGGCCACCACCAGGCGGCAGCGGCCGAAACCCAGATCGAGCGGCTCCAGCACGTCCGCGCCGCTCTCGCGGAGGACGTCTGTGCCGGTGACGCCGAGGTCCGCCGCACCGGACTCGACGTAAACCGAAACATCGGCCGGCTTCACCACCAGGAACTCGATGGCGGGGTCGCTGGAAGGGACGAGCAGCCGACGGCCGGGTTCTCCGGCCGGCGCCGCGCCCGCTAGGCGGAAGCGCTCGACCGTCGGCTCGTAGAGGCGGCCTTTGGCCAGCGCGATCCGGAGCCGGCTCACGCCGGCACCTCGGCCAGCGTGTCGAGATCGAGCGAGAATCCCACCGCCGGCATCGGGCGGCCGAACCGTCCCATCAGCTCGTCATAGCGGCCGCCCGCGCCCGCCGCCCGCCCCGCGCCGGCGACATACACCTCGAAGTGCACGCCGGTGTAGTAGTCCAGTCCCCGGACCTCCCCCAGGTCGTAGACTACGTGCGTCCGTTCGTCGGCGGTGAGCGCGCGGTCCAGCTCGAGCAGATACGTGAGCGCGGCGGTCGCGCCTCGGGGCGCTTCGGGCAGGGCCGCCTCCAGCGCCTCGCGCCGGCCGATCACGAAGGGGAGCGTCACGAGGCTTCGCGCGTCACCCTGCTCCCGGCCCAGGCCCTGGGTCAGGGCCGCCCGGTCCTTGCGATCGATCCACCGACGAGCCTCGGCCCGAAGCGATTCGTCGAGGGTGGCGAGGCCGGGAGCGAGCACGCCGGCGTGACCGAGGTTGAGCTGATAGTCGGAGAGCCCGGTCCCCCGCACCAGGGCCAGCGCGAGGCGCACGACCTCGACGTCCGCCTCCAGGCCCGCGGCACCCAGCAGCTCGGCGCCGACCTGCAGCGTCTCTCTGGGCCGGCCGCCCCGCTCGGGGTCCTGCCGGAAGACCTTGCCGGCGTAGCTCAGCCGCAGCGGCAGGTCGGTGCCGGCAAAGGTCGTCGAGGCGACCCGCGCGAGGCTGGACGTGAAATCGTAGCGCAGGGCGAGAATCCGGCCGTCGCGGTCGGGGAACCGGACCAGCCGCGTCGCGACGCCCGGCCCGCCGGCGCGGAGAAAGACGTCCTCGTACTCGAAGCTGGGCGGAATCAGCTCCTGGTAGCCGGCCTGCTCCAGGGCGGCGACGGCGCCGCGCTGGAGCTGGCGCCGGCGACGGGCGGCGTCACCCGTGAGGTCGAGGGCCCCGGGCGGGGTCGCGGCGAACGGGGGCAGCATGGCGCGGGAAGATAACGCCGGCGGTCAGGAGGCCGAGGCGGCGATCGCCGCGCGCACTCGACGGGCGAGCTGGTCGGCGGTGAACGGCTTCTCCAGCAGGTCGCCCCCGGCGGGCAGCGAGCCGTGGCGCTCGATCGCCCCCTCCGCGTACCCGGACATGTAGAGCACCCGGAGCGAGGGATGCTGGCCGATGAGGCGTTGCGCCAGCGCGGGGCCGCTCAAGCCGGGCATCACTACGTCGGTGAGCAGGAGGTCGATCGGATCGGTGGCACCGCCCAGGATCGCGAGCGCCAGGTCGGCGCTCGCCGCTTCCAGCACACGGTATCCCTTCGCCCGGAGCACGCGGCAGGCGAGCGTCCGTACCGCCTCTTCGTCCTCCACCACGAGGACGGTGCCCGCGCCACCGGGAGCCTCCACCGTGCCGGCGCCGTCGTCTTCGGGGTGCGCGGGTCCCTGGGCCAGCGGGAGGTAGATGGTAAAGGTGCTGCCCTCGTTGAGCCGGGTCTGCACCCGGATGTGGCCGCCGCTCTGGCGCACGATGCCATAGACCGTGGCGAGTCCGAGCCCGGTTCCTCGGCCCAGCTCCTTGGTCGTGAAGAACGGCTCGAACAGTCGGGCGCGGGTCCGGTCATCCATGCCCACGCCGTCGTCGCTCACCGACAGCGCCACGTGCGGTCCCAGCAGTTCTCCTTCGTCCGGTCCGCTGTGGGGGACGTGCGACCCATCCAGGGTGAGGGTGCGGATGGTGAGGCAGCCGCCCGACGGCATCGCGTCCCGGCCATTGACCGCCAGGTTGGTGATGACCTGCTCCATCTGCCCCGGATCGGCCAGCACGCGGCCGAGTCCGGGATCGAGATCGAGCCGCAGCTCGACGTGCTCGCCGATCACCCGGCGCAGCATCGTGCTGAGCTCGGTCACGACCTGGTTGAGGTTGAGCAGCCGCGGCTGCAGGATCTGCTTCCGGCTGAAGGCCAGGAGCTGCCGCGTGAGGGTCGCGGCCCGGTGCGCCGCGCGGTTGATCTCGAGCAGGTCGATCCGCCGCGAGTCCTCGATCTCGATCTCCCGAAGGAGCAGCTCCCCGTTGCCGATGATGGCGGTCAGCAGGTTGTTGAAGTCGTGCGCGATCCCCCCGGCGAGCTGCCCGACCGCCTCCATCTTCTGCGCCTGGCGAAGCTGCTCCTCCAGGGTGCGACGGTCGGTCACGTCGCGCAGGTAGGTGAGGAGATACAGCGGCCGGCCCGCCGCATCCTGCACCACGGACCGGTTGAGGTATACCCAGACCGGCCGGCCGTCCCGCCGCAGCAGGCGGAGCTCCAGGTCGGAGGTACGCACCTCTCCCGCCGCGAGGCGCCGCCGCTCCGCCTCATCCTCGGCCACGTGGTCGGGATGGGTCAGCGTGGCCACCGGGGCGCCCAGCAGGTCCGCCTCGCTCACACCCAGGAGGGTGCACAGCGTGGGCGGGACCTTGAGCCAGCGGCCGTCCAGGCTCACGTGCGCCGTCATCACCAGCGCGAAGCTCTCGGTGCGGGCGAGCTGGGCCTGGCTCTCCCGCAGGGCGGCCTCCATCCTGAGCCGCTCGAGCGCGCCGCCGCAGTGGTCCGCCAGCACCTCCAGCAGGTCGAGATCGCTGCAGTCGTATGCCTGCGGGGTGTAGCTCTGGATGGACATGATCCCGGCGATTCGATCCCCGTGCCGCACGGGGACGAACATGAGCGAAGCCGAGCGGCGGCTGTCGCCGAACGGCATCAGGCCGGCGTCGGGGTCCTCCGGCGTTTCCCGCAGGATCAACTGGGACCCGTCGGACAGGACGGTGCGGGTCATCGGGCCCGGGGGACCGTTGGGGTAGGCGTGGGGCACGTCCATCCGCCGGCCCTCGATGCTGTCCATCGTGAGGACCGCCTGGATGGTGTCGTTCTCCGGGGAATAGAGATCCAGGCTGCAGGCGTCCCAGCCGAGCAGCTCTTCGGCGACGCCGACGATGATCCGGGCCGCGTCCAGCGGGCTCGACGCGGCGCTCAGCCGATGGCCGAGGTCGGCGAGCGCGGCCTCGCGCTTCCGCACCCGGAGCTCGCCGGTGAGGTCGCGGGCGGCGACCAGGATCCCGGCGACGCTGCCGTCCGCGCCGCGCAACGGCAGCGCCGTGAGGGCGAGGGTGAGCATGATCCCGTCGCGGCGCGGCTGCCGCACCTCGTATCCCGCGAGCGCCTCTCCGGCCAGGAGACGTGCGAAGAGGTCGGCGTCGGCCGCGGCCTCCTCGGCCGGCCGGAGCTCGCTGAACCGGCGGCCGAGCAGCTCCTCCGCCTGGTAGCCGAGCACCCGGCAGGCCGCGGCATTGAGGAAGCTGAACCGACCCTCGCGGTCGAGGGTCCAGATCGGGTCGCCCGGGCCCTCACCTACGATGGGCTGGGCCCAGTCGTGCAGCACCATGCTCATCCGACCTGCGCCTCGGCCTCGGCCTTGGGGGTGTGGAGCCGGAGGGTGCGGACCCGGCGGCCGTCCATGTCCACGACTTCCAGCGTCCGGGTGCCGATCGGGACCCGGTCCCCCGCTCTCGGCAGGCGGCCGATCTGACCGAAGACGTACCCGCCGATGGTGTTGTACTCGGTATCGTCCAGCGCCTCGTCGTACTCGGTGTTGAAGTCGGAGATCGGCATGGCGCCGTCGAGCAGGGGTCCGCCGGCCCGGGGAGCGCTCTTGTCCTGCGGATCGTACTCGTCGTAGATCGGCCCGACGATCTCCTCCAGCAGATCCTCCATGGTGACCAGACCCGCGGTGCCGCCGTACTCGTCCAGCACCACGGCCAGGTGGGTCTTGAGCCGCTTCATGTCCGCCAGCACGTCCTCGACCTCGCGGGTGCCCGGCACGAACAGCGGCGGGCGCATGATGGTCCGCACGGTGGCGCCCGGCTTGGAGCGGAGGGCGGTCAGGATGTCCTTGGCATGCACCACGCCGACGATCTCATCGAGCGATTCGGTATAGACGGGATAGCGGGACCGACGCGCCACCGCGACCTCGTCGGCCGCAAGCTCCACCGAGAGGTCGGCCTCCAGCGCCACCATCTGGGTGCGCGGGGTCATCACTTCCTGGGCCGTCTTCTCACTGAACTCGAAGACCCCCTCCAGCAGCCGGGCGTCCTCCTGCAGCAGCGAGCCCCCCTCGGTGCTCTGCTCCACCAGCATCCGGAGCTCCTCGGGCGAGTGGAGCCGCTCGGTCTCGCCCGGGGGGTTGATCCGCATCAGCCGGAGCAGGCGGTTGGACGAGCCGTTCAGGATCGCAATGGGGAACGCCATCAGCCAGGCGAAGCCCATGAGCGGCGCCGCCACCCAGCTGCTCACCGCCTCGGGGTAGAGCAGCGCCAGCGCCTTGGGCACCAGTTCCCCCAGGATGATGTGGAGGATGGTGATGATGATGAACGCGATGATCGAGGCGGTCGCGTGGGTCGCGATCGTCGCGGCCGCGCCGGGCAGCCAGCGGAAGGCCCCTTGAATCAGACTCGATAGCGCCGGCTCGCCGATCCAGCCCAGGCCCAGCGAGGCCAGAGTGATCCCGAGCTGGGTGGCGGAGATGTAGCGGTCGAGTGATTGTACCGCACGGCGGGCCAGCCTAGCTTTGCCGTCCCCGGCCCGCGCCAGCTCGTCCAGCCGGGTTTTCCGGGCGCCGACCAGCGCGAACTCCGCCGATACGAAGAAGGCGTTGGCCAGGACCAGCACCACCACCGCGCTGAGGCCCAGCAGGATCGAGGGTGATTCCGCGGGTTGCATAGGGTTTTAAGTGTAATGTCCGAGCGGCTTTACCGACAGAGATCAGGATGATCCGCCGAATCAGCGTTCCTCCCTTCGAAGCGCTCGACCCGCTGCTGCCGCGTCGTGCCGGGTCCGATCCCGAGACCCGGGAGATCGTGGCCGACATCCTCCAGGCCGTGCTCGACCGGGGCGACGAGGCGGTCCGGGAGTTCACCCGCCGGTACGACGGTGTCGATCTCGAGCCCTCGTCCTGGGAGCTCGACCCGGCCGAATGGCAGAGCGCCCTGGGCCGGATCGCGGCCCCGCTGCGCCAGGCGCTGGGGAGGGCGGTGGACCGGGTCCGGGAGTACCACGAGCATCAGCGTGAGCCCGGCTTCCACCTGAGCGCCCCGGACGGAAGCCTGGTCGGCATGAAGGTGAGCCCGCTCGACCGGGTCGGGCTGTACGTACCGGGTGGGAAGGCGTCGTATCCGTCGTCGGTCATCATGAACGCGGTGCCGGCGGTGGTAGCGGGGGTGCGGGAGATCGTGGCGGTGGTGCCCCCGAGCGGGGTGACCGATACCGTGCTCGCGGCCTGCGCCCTGTCGGGCGTGACGCGGATCTTCCGGATCGGCGGGGCGCAGGCGGTGGGCGCGCTGGCGTTCGGCACCGCGACGGTGCCGCGGGTGGACAAGATCGTCGGACCGGGCAACCGATGGGTGGCGGAGGCCAAGCGCCAGGTGGTGGGACAGGTGGGGATCGACATGGTCGCCGGGCCGACCGAGGTGCTCATCATCGCCGATGGCGCCGCCAACCCGGCGCGGGTGGCCGCGGATCTCATCGCCCAGGCCGAGCACGACGAGGATGCCTGCAGCTGGTGCGTCACGCCGTCGGCCGCGCTGGCCGACGCGCTGCCCGCCGCGCTGGACGAGGCGCTCCGCCGGGCCCCGCGCGACCGGATCGCCCGGACGGCGTTGGAGCGGAACGGGCTGGTGGTGGTGGTGCCCACGATGCGGGAGGCGATCGAGGTCGCCAACCGCCGCGCCCCGGAACATCTCGAGATCATTGCCGACGGCGCGGAGCGGATCGCGGGCTCCATCCGCCACGCGGGCGCGATCTTCCTCGGCGACGAGACCCCCGAGCCCGTCGGCGACTATCTCGCCGGTCCCAGCCACGTCCTTCCGACCGGCGGTACGGCGCGGTACGCCTCGCCCCTCGGGGTGTACGATTTCGTGAAGCGCACCAGCGTGATCCGCTATTCGGCGGCACGGCTCGCGGCGGACGCGGACGCGATCGTCGCACTGGCCGAAGCCGAGGGCCTCCATGGACATGCGGAGGCGGTGCGGATCAGGGTGGGGCAGTAACTTTCGGGTATGGCCGACGTCGCCCCTTCCGCTACCCA
>DASSML010000095.1:0-5585 GCA_035688895.1 Gemmatimonadales bacterium | reverse complement strand
GATGCAGAAGATCGACGTCGCCAAGATCGAAGCGGCGGTGCGCGGCTGACACCTGGCCCTGGCCCCTCGACCGACATCATATCAGCTTGCAGAAACCCTTCTGCAGGAGGATCCGATGTCGGTCAGCACACCTTTCGAGCCCATCGCCGGGGTCTTCGAGCGTAACCTCAATATTCGCCACGTGTATGCCGAGCCGGTGCACCAGGGCGACACCACCGTCATTCCGGTCGCCAAGGTGGCCTACGGATTCGGCGCGGGGGGCGGTCGTCGGCCCGCTCGCCGTACGGAGGTGGCGCCGGGCTCGGGCGGCGGGGCCAACGGGGCTGAAGCGCAGGGCGGCGGAGGTGGCGGCGGGGCTCGACTCACGCCGATCGGGGCGCTGGAAATTGGCCCTCACGGCACCCGCTTCATCCGATACAACGAGCTCCCCCGCCTCGCCGGGGCCCTGGCGATTGGGCTGGCGGTCGGGGTGCTGGTGGGATCGCGGTTCCGCTGACCTCGATCGAATCGGCGCGGTAACAGCGGCGGCGTGAGCGCCAGGTGCCGGTAGACAACGCCGTGTACGATCGGATGGCCGGCACCTGGTGGGACGAGGCCGGCTTCCTTCATACGCTTGCCGCGCTCAATCCCGCCCGGTTCGGCTACATGCGGCGGGTGATCGTCGAGGAGCTTGGGCTGGCCCCGGCCGGCCTGCAGGTGCTGGATATCGGCTGCGGCGGGGGACTCCTGGCGGAGGAGTTCGCCCGCTTGGGCTGCAACGTGACGGGAGTGGATCCGTCGGAGGAGTCACTGGCGGCGGCGCGGACGCATGCAGCCGGTCAGGGTCTCGCGATCGGATACCAGCGTGCGCTGGGCGAGGCGCTGCCCTTCGGGGAGGCCAGCTTCGACGTCGTCTATTGCTGTGATGTGCTGGAGCACGTGCACGACCTGCCGCAGGTCATCGCCGAAACCGCGCGGGTGCTCCGCCCCGGTGGGACCTACCTGTACGACACCATCAACCGCACGCTCCGAAGCCGACTGGTCATGATCACGCTGCTCCAGGAGTGGCGGTGGACGGCTTTGATGCCGCCCGGGCTGCACGACTGGAAGATGTTCATCCGGCCGGCCGAGCTTCGGCGGGAGCTCGAGCGGCACGGCCTCGTGCCGGGCGGGGTGACCGGGCTCAAGCCCCGAGCCAACCCGCTGCGCTCCATCCGTGCACTGCGCCGGCGTCGACGGGGCCTGCTGAGCTATGCGGCGGCCGTCCGGGAGATGGACCTGGGCGAAAGCCCCGACACCTCCGTATCCTACATAGGGTACGCCCGGAAGCCTCTGTAGGCGCAGAGTCGGACCACCGGGCAGCGAGGAGGACTCGGCATATGGGCACGGTCAGCCGGATCGGCGCGGTGCTCCTCATCGCGACCAGCGCGTGCTCGAGCGGCGGCGCCCTTCCGGTGCAGCCGGGTGCCGGGGGCGTCGTGAAGACGGGCCTGGAAGGGACGATCCGCCGAGGGCCCATCGAGCCCGTGTGTCGCGTGGGTGAGCCCTGTGATGCCCCGGTTCAGGCGGACTTCGCGCTCCGGCAGGACGATAGCGTGGTCGCCCGGTTCAGCAGCGACACGGTGGGCCACTATCTCGTCTACGCGGCGCCGGGAACCTACCGGGTGGTTCCCGATGAGCCGATCGGGATCGGGGTCCAGACCCCTGAGGTCGTGGTGGGAGACGAGGGCCTGACCCACGTGGATCTCACCTTCGATACCGGGATTCGCTAGCGCCGGTGCGGGCCGTCAGCACCCCTTCTCCAGGAGGCACCGTGGAGATCCGGAACGTCGACCGCTCCCTGATCCGCGCCGGCTTCCTCCTGTTCACCCTGGCCCTGCTCACCGGGCTCGCCGTCCCCGCCTTCCTGAATCAGAGGATGGGTGTCACCGCCCATCTCACGGCCGTCCTCAGTGCTCTGCTGCTGATCGCGCTGGGGCTGGTGTGGGGGCTCCTGGCCATGCGTCCGGTGCAGGCCAGACTCACCCGGGCCGCGCTCGCACGGATCATGTCTCTCAGCGCGGAGCAGGGAGATAGCGCAGCTGCCAGGGAGGCGTACGGACGGCTGGCGGCGCTCTGGGCCGAGGCGGACCCCGAGATGATGCCGCTGGTCCGGGACGCCGGGCGGGCGGCGGGACACTGAGGAGAAGGGCTATGCCTGGATCGCTGAAGGGCAAGTCGGTCGTCGTCACCGGCCCGGCAGGTCCTGCCGGAATCGCTGAAGGCCCTGGCCTCCGCGTGAAGCGATCCGGATTGGCCGTCCGCACGGCTCTCTGGGCGAGCCTGATCGTGCTGCAGGCGTGCACGTCGTCCGGCAGCCGGACACCACCCACCACTACGTCCTGGAGCGATTCCTCCTTACACAGCATCCGCTTCGTGGCGGTAGCGCCCGGCGTGCGGCTCGAGGTGCTCGACTGGGGCGGCTCGGGACCCCCGCTCGTCTTCCTTTCGGGATTACAGGACGTGGCGCACGGATTCGATGAGTTCGCCCCGCAATTCATCGACCACTACCATGTCCTCGCGATCACGCGTCGTGGCTACGGAGCGTCGAGCCAGCCCGACTCGGGCTACGATCTCGCCGGCCGGGTGGCCGACCTGCGCGCCGTGCTGGATTCGCTGCGGCTCCCCCGGGTGGCCCTCGTCGGCCACTCCATCGCCGGCGACGAGCTCACGGCGTTCGCGGGCGCGTATCCCGATCGGGTCAGCGGACTGATCTATTTCGACGCCGCATACGATCACAGCAGCCTGGGAGATCTGCTTGCTCTGAATCCGCCTCCGCCGCCGATGCTGGCGCCGGACTCGGCGTCGGTCGGTGCGGTCCAGGCCTATCTCCAACGGTCGTACGGGATGCACATTCCGGAAGCTCAGCTGCGCGCCATCGGCCGCTACGATGCGGCGGGTCGCCTGGTTGCGAATGTGACGCCCGCGGCCATCGACTCGCTGATCCTCGCGGGGTGCGGACAGCCCGACTACGCGGCAGTGCGGGCTCCGGCGCTCGTGATCTATGCCGTGACCGATTCGGTCCAGCAGGCGTTTCCAACCTGGGCCACGCTCGACACCGCTGATCGCCGCGTCGCCCAGCGCTTTACAGCCGCCCTGCGGACCTGGGAAGCATCGGAGCGGGCCCGGGTCCGGCGCGAGCTGCCCTCGGCGCAGGTGCTGGAGTTCCACGGCGCCAATCACTATGTGTTCGACTCGAACCCGGACGAGGTCATTCAGGCGATGAGGGCATTTCTCGAACGGGGACAGGGACGCCATGGAGACTGATCCACAGAAGGTTGCCGAGCAGGTCCGGGGCGCCCTCGTTCGTACGGCCCTGGCGGCCTACGAAGACGCGGCCATTCGTGGTCTGTGTTGTGAGGGCGCCTGGGAGGTGGCCGTCGACGCGATGCGGGACTTGGATCTTTCCCGCGTCATCGCGCAGCATGGCGCGGTTCCTTGACCGGAGGCGGTCTTGGATGCACACCTCGTGCGCCGGATGCGGCGAGGCGCGGGGATCGGGTTTCTCGTCGGCGTAGCCTTGGCGCTGCTTTACATCGCGCTGGAGACACGGGTCACGGCGTACACGGAGCTCCTGGGGTACTCGGTAGGCGTGTTGGGATTCCCGGCGCTGTTCGCCGCCATCCCTGTCGTTCAGGCAACCGGGCTCCGGGGCGGTCTGGGTGAGGTAGCGGCGTTGGTATCCATCACGTTCCCCTTGAACGGCATTCTGTGGGGCGCGATCCTGGGGGCTCTCCTGAGGTCGCGGGCCGCACCGGATGGTCACGGGGATTGAGGTAATGGACACGCTATTCCAGAACCTCCGGGTCGGCATCCGAAGCCTCCGTCGTACACCGGGGGTGGCCCTCCTCGCGGTGCTCACGCTCGCCCTGGGTATCGGCCTTGCGACGGCCGTGTTCACCGTGGCCGACGCGCTCCTGCTCCGCCGCCTCCCGGTCCGCGACCAGAACCGCCTCATCGTGCTCTGGGGGGCCGCGCCCGAGCGGGGCTTCGATTATCCCGTCGGCTTCTCCGACGGTGGCGATTTCATCCGGGGCTCGCGGAGGCTCGAGCGGGCCGCGCTCTTCCTTTATAATGGCGCGGTGCCGGTGCCGGTCCGCGACGGCGACCGGATCTCGCGTCTGCGCCGCGCACTCGTCTCGGGTGAGTTCTTCGACGTGCTCGAGGCGCGAGCGCTGCTGGGGCGAGCTCTGCGCCCCGCGGACGACGTACGGGGTGCCGAGCCGGTTGCGGTGTTGAGCCACGCTGTGTGGCAGCGGCGTTTCAACAAAGACCCCGGCGTGCTCGGCCGACGGGTCGTGTTGTACGGGGATGGCACGCCGTACACGATCGTAGGGGTCATGCCGCAAGGGCTCGACTACCCCAAGGGCACCGACTTCTGGGCTCCCGTCGTCCCATCGATGTCCCCGGAAACGCTGTCGCTGATGGCGTTCTATGTGGTCGGGCGACTCGCCCCCGGTGCGACGCCTGACGACGCGGCGGACGAGCTGACCGCCTTCTTCCGGCGGGCCGAGGACCCGGGGACGCGCGAGCAGCACGGCGTCGCGAGCCCCTGGCCGCGGCTCGTCCTGGGCGACGTGCGGCCCGCGCTGATCGCCTTCGCCGCCGCCACGGCCCTGATTCTGCTGATCACGTGCATCAACGTGGCCAATCTGCTCCTGCTGCGCGGCCTGGCCCGGGTCCGGGAGGTCGCCGTCCGGTCGGCGCTGGGCGCGAGCCGCGGGCGGATCGTGTCGCAGCTGCTGGCCGAGAGCGCGCTGTTGGCGGCCGCCGGCGGCGTGCTCGGTATCGGGGTCGCCGCCGGCGCCCTCCGGGCCTTCATTGCGTTCGCCCCGCCGGGATTTCCCCGTCTCGACGAGATTCATCTGAGTACGACGGCGCTGACCGGTGCGATCGCCATCACCGCCGTCGCGACGGTCGTCTTCGCGCTCGCCCCGGCCATCCTGACGTCCCGGGTGGACCTGCAGCAGACCCTCCGCTCCGACGCGCGGCAGAGCACCGGCCGCCGGCGCCGGCTGGCGACCGAGGCGTTGGTGGCCGCACAGCTCGCCTTCGCCCTGCTCGTCCTTTCCGCGGCGGGCATCATCACCAGGAGTCTGATCAAGCTCGAGCGAGCCGAGCTCTCGCTGGCTCCGTCGCGCGTGCTGATCGCGGAGCTGGCACTGCGCGACGACCTGTATGCCGACGCGAAGAAGCAGGCCGCCCTGCTCGAGCGGCTGGTGGAGCGGCTCGAAGCTCTTCCTGGTGTGCTGGGGGCCTCGCCCGTCGTGGCCGTTCCTTTCTCGGAAGGCGCCGGCTGGGACGGTAAGTTCGCGGCCGAGGGGCAGTCGCCTGAGGCGGCAGCGGCGAACCCGATGCTCAACATGGAGCTTGTCACCCCGGCATACTTCGCGGCGCTGGGGATTCCGGTCCTTCGTGGCCGGGGGTTCAGCGACCGCGATCGCGAGGGTGCGCCACTCGTCGTCGTACTCAGCCGTTCCGCCGCGCGGCACTATTGGCCGGATGACGACCCAATCGGGAAGCGGCTGGTCGTGGAGGCCGACCAGGAGCACACGCTCACCGTCGTC
>DASSML010000094.1:0-3415 GCA_035688895.1 Gemmatimonadales bacterium | reverse complement strand
CCGCTTCGTCGGCCGCTGGACGCTCAACGCGGCGTCCGAGGTCGGCCGGGTCTCTCTCCTCGTGGCGGACATCGTCCGCAGCCTGAGCGAGGTCCGGGTCTGGTTCCCCCGGATGATGACGGAAGCCTGGAACATCGGGGTGGGCAGCCTCTTCATCGTGCTGCTCATCTCCGGCTTTGCGGGGGCGGTGACCGCGCTGCAGGCCCGCTATCAGTTCACCGGCACCATCCCCATCTACTACCTGGCCGGCGTGATCGTGGAATCGATCGTGCTGGAGCTGGGCCCGGTGCTCACCGGGCTGGTGCTGGCCGGCCGGATCGGGGCCCGCTACGCCGCCGAGCTGGGCACCATGCGGGTCACCGAGCAGATCGACGCCCTGGAGAGCCTGGGCCGCTCGC
This sequence comes from Gemmatimonadales bacterium, assembly GCA_035688895.1. Classification (GTDB taxonomy): domain Bacteria; phylum Gemmatimonadota; class Gemmatimonadetes; order Gemmatimonadales; family GWC2-71-9; genus CAVVWJ01. The sequence goes on along the minus strand of DASSML010000094.1, from coordinate 3,017 downwards.
CGGGCTCGCACCTCATCGTCCCGCGGGTGATCGCGGGGCTCATCATGATCCCGGTGCTGACCATCCTGGCCGACGTCATGGGCATCGGGGCCGGCTGGTTCAGCATGAAGCTGGTCCTCCCCATCACCGACGCCGACTTCGCCTACGGCGCGCGCTCGTTCTGGCGCTCCTTCGACGCCAGCTACTCGGTCATCAAGGCCTTCTTCTTCGCGGGATCGATCACCATCATCTCCTGCTACATGGGCTTCAACACCAAGCAGGGTGCCGAGGGGGTGGGGCGCGCGACCACCGGCGCGGTGGTCGCGAGCTCGGTGCTCATCCTGCTCCTCGACGTGCTTCTCGCCAACCTGCTGCTGCAGCAATGATCGAGCTGCGCAACGTCCACAAGCGGTTCGGGAAGCAGGTCGTCCTGGACGGGGTCGACTTCAACGTCCGCGAGGGCGAGACGGTCGCCCTGCTGGGGCCCTCGGGCACCGGCAAGAGCGTCCTGCTCAAGCACATCATCGGGCTCATCCACCCGGACCGCGGGACCATCATCGTGGACGACCGCGATGTGGGGAAGCTCAAGCGGAAGGATCTGGCCAACCTTCGCTCGCACATCGGCTACGTGTTCCAGAACGGCGCCCTCTTCGACTCGATGGACGTGTTCGAGAACGTCCGGCTGGGGATCACCGATGAGGACAAGTTCCGGGACGAGGCCTACTGCCACGAGCGGGTGGCCGGGTGCCTCAAGCTGGTGAATCTCGCCCCGGAGACGCAGGCCAAGTATCCCGCCGAACTCTCGGGAGGCATGCGGAAGCGGGTGGGAATCGCCCGCGCCATCGCGGGGCAGCCCAAGTACCTGCTCTACGACGAGCCGACCTCCGGTCTCGATCCGGTCAACGCCGACGTGATCGACAGCCTGGTCAAGCGGCTCGACAACGAGCTCGGCGTCACCAGCGTGATGGTGACCCACGACGTGCGGGGTGCCTTCCGGGTGGCCGACCGTCTCGCGCTACTCACCGCAGGCAAGATCGTGCAGCAGGGGACCCAGGAGGAGTTCCTTTCCTCCCAGAACCCCAAGGTCCAGGAGTTCCTGGAGCGCGACTTCCCCGACGCCACCTTCGCCGCCTGAGCGTACCATGGATTCGAGCTACAAGCAGGAAGTGACGGTCGGAAGCCTGGTGGTCCTCGCGATCGTGCTCTTCATCGTGGGTACCACCTGGCTGAGCGGCCGCTCGGTGGCCTCCGACAGCGACGAGTGGTGGAAGATCCAGTTCAAGGACGCCGGCAACCTCAAGACCAGCTCGCCGGTCAAGATCTCGGGTGTCGCGGTAGGGAAGGTGGAGCGGATCCGGCTGCTCGACGTGAACAAGGTGCTGGTCGAGGTGAGTCTGCCCGAGCGGATCAGCCCCCGGGTGGACGCCAGCGCCCAGGTGGTGGCGGTGGGCTTCGTGGGTGACGCGGCGGTGCAGCTCAACCCGGGCGATGCGCCGGAGAAGCTGTCCCGCGACCGGGTCATCATCGGGACCCAGGCGGCCGGCTTCACCGACCTGGCGGCGAATCTGGGCGACAAGGCCGACAGCGTGCTGGTGGGCGCCCAGGCCATCGTGAACAAGAAGACGGCAGACGAGCTCTACGCCACGATGTCGACCCTGCAGGGCACGCTCAAGGCCGCCCAGCGCACCATGGAGATCTACGGCGACGGGACCAAGGGTCCCACGGGTCAGCTTACCAAGACGCTCGCCACCCTGGAGCGGATGACGGCGCGCCTCGACAGCACCCTGGCCAACCCGGGCCTGGTCGGCGCGCTCGCCCGCTCCGACTCGCTGACCGCCAACCTGAGCGCCATGACGACGCAGCTCAGCTCCACCGGCGCCCGGCTCGACACCCTGCTGCTCAAGATCAACCAGGGCCAGGGCACGCTCGGCAAGTTCGCCAACGATTCGGGTCTGTACAACGACCTCCGGGCGACGACCCAGTCGATGAAGGGCCTGCTCGACGAGCTGCAGAAGCACCCTGGGAAGGTGCCGGTGACGGTGAAGATCTTCTAGGGAGCGCCTTTCGCCCTATACCTTCCTCCCATGCTCTCGCTCACCTTCCTCGGCACCGGCGCCGCCACGCCCACCGTGGACCGCTACGTCGCGGGGCTGGTGGTACACCGCGAAGGGGAGACGATCCTCTTCGACTGCGGCGAGGGAAGCCAGCGGCAGATGATGCGGTTCGGCGTCGGGTTCTCCTTCGCCGAGATCTTCTTCACCCACTACCACGCCGACCACCTGCTCGGCGTCACCGGTCTGATGCGGACGCTGGGGCTGATGGATCGCACCGCGCCGGTGACGCTCTACGGCCCCCGCGGCGCCGAGCGGGTCCTCGGCGCCGCGATCACGCTGGGCATCGAGCGCAACAAGTTTCCCATCGAGATCCGGGAAGTGCGCGCCGGCGACCGGCTCGGCCGGGCCGACTACGACATCGTGGTGTTCGAGACCGAGCACCGGGCCGACACGGTGGGCTACGCCCTGGCCGAGCACGTCCGGCTCGGCCGGTTTCACCCCGAGCGGGCCCGGGAGCTCGGCATTCCCGAGGGGCCGCTCTGGGGGCGGCTGCACAAGGGAGAGACCATCACCCTGGACGACGGCCGGGCGATCCGGCCGGAGGATCTGGTCGGCGCGCCGCGCCAGGGCCGCACCGTGGTCTACTCCGGCGACACCCGCCCGCACCTGCCGCTGATCGAAGCCGCGCGCGGCGCCGACCTCCTGGTGCACGAGGCGACCTTCGGCGGCGACGAGCTGGAGCGGGCCCAGGAGACCGGGCACTCCACTGCGGCTGAGGCGGCCCGGGTCGCGGCCGAGGCGGGCGTCCGCCGACTGGTGCTCACTCATATCAGTCCCCGCTACGGCCGGGATGCCGCCGAGCTCCTGGCGGAGGCGCGCGCCATCTTTCCGGAGACGATCATCGCGCGCGACGGGCTCACCGTCGACGTGCCCTACGCCGACTAGCCGCTCTCATCCCGGAGCCCGTATGACGCCACGATCGTC
>DASSML010000093.1:0-13470 GCA_035688895.1 Gemmatimonadales bacterium | reverse complement strand
CCCTTGAGGTCGAGCCGCCAGCGATGGAGGATGCCCCGGTGGATCACCAGGTAGTCGCCCTCGCGGAACGGCAGGTCGCCAAATACGCTCTCCAGCGTCCCGCTCCCCTTGCTCACGTACACCAGCTCGTCGCCCTGGGCGTTCCGGTAGAAGTGCGCGTCGTTCTCGTCCGGCTCGACGTAGAGCATCGCGATGTCGGTGTTGAACAGCAGCGGGATCCGGTCCAGGGTGGGACTTCCGCCCTTCTTCACCAGGGAGGTGCGGAAGTGCCGGTGCTTCAGGGTGTGGTCCGGGTCGGCCTCGTACTTCGTTTCCCGAAGCCGCCGCGCCGACACCACGGTCGTCGGGGGATAGGTGTGGTAGAGCAGCGAGGACGTGCCGGTGAACCCCTCGTGCCCCATCAGCTCTTCGGCGTAGATCCCGCCGTCGGGCCGGCGGAAGGCGATGTGGCGCTTCTTCGGGATCTGGCCCAGCGTATGGTAGATCGGCATTAGAGGTTCCCCCTCGCCGCCTGCTCCCGCTCGATCGCCTCGAACAGCGCCTTGAAGTTGCCCTTGCCGAAGCTCCGGGCGCCTTTGCGCTCGATGATCTCGTAGAACACGGTCGGACGGTCCTCGACCGGCTTGGTGAAGATCTGGAGCAGGTACCCGTCGGGATCGCGGTCCACCAGGATCCCCAGCTCCTGCAACCGCGCCACCGGCTCGTCGATCTTGCCCACCCGCTGCTGCAGGTCGTCGTAGTAGGTGGTGGGCACGTTGAGGAACTCCACCCCGCGATCACGCAGCGCGGTGACCGTGGCGATGATGTCGTCGGTCGCGAGCGCCAGGTGCTGTGCCCCCGGCCCGCCGTAGAACTCCAGGTATTCGTCGATCTGGGACTTCTTCTTTCCCTTGGCCGGCTCGTTGATGGGAAACTTGATCCGCTCGTTGCCGCTCGACACCACCTTCGACATCAGCGAGCTGTACTCGGTGGAGATGTCGGTATCGTCGAAGCTGATCAGGTTCTTGAAGCCCATCACCCGCTCGTAGAACCCGACCCACTCGTTCATCCGGCCCAGCTCCACGTTGCCGACGATGTGGTCGACGTACTTGAGCCCCACCGACGCCGGCCGGTAGGGCGATTCGGCCCGGCGGAACCCGGGCATGAAGAGTCCCTTGTATCCCCGCCGCTCCACCAGGCTGTGGATGGTGTCGCCGTAGGTGTGGATCGCGGCGATCACCACTTCGCCATCGTCGTCGCGGAGCACCGTCGGCTCCTGCGCCGGTCGGGCGCCGCGCTCGACCGCTGCCCGGAACGCCTCCCGGGCATCGTCGACCCAGAGCGCGATGTCGCGGACACCGTCGCCGTGGGCGTGCAGGTGGTGCGCGGCTGGGTGATCCGGCCGGACCGGTGTGGTGAGCACGAGCCGGATCTTGTCCTGCTGGAGGAGGTAGCTGGCCCGATCCCGCACCCCGGTCTCCGGCCCGCGGTAGCCGCGCAGCTCGAAGCCGAACGCGGTGCGATAGTAGTGGCTGGCCTGCTTGGCGTTGCCGACGTAGAACTCTACGTAGTCGGTGCCGTTGATGGGGAAGGTATCGGTGGTGGCGGCCGGGGCGGCCAGCGTATCGGTCGACATGAAGGCCCCTTAGCTGGGGAGGTGATTCGGTCTAACCGGAAGATAACGCTGGAGTTACCCTCCCACCACCGGCTTCGCTGGCGGCCAGCACCTCGTCGACTGCCCGGGTCAACTGCTGCCCGGTGAAGGGTTTCTGCAGGAACGCCTGGTCCCGGTCGAGGAGGCCCCGCTGGACGATGTCGTCCCGGGGATATCCCGACATATAGAGGATGGGCACCCGGGGATACCGGTTCCTGACCTCCTGCGCCAGCTGATCCGTCCCGAGGTCGGGCACAATCACGTCGGTCAGCACCAGGTCAACGTTGGCCGCCTCCCGATCCAGCTCGCTCAGCGCTTCGTTGCCGGACCGGGCCGCCAGGACACGGTGGCCCCGGTCGGTGAGGATCCTCGCGGCGAGCTCCCGCACGCCGTCCTCATCCTCGATCACGAGGACGGTCCGCCCCTGAGCCGCCACCCTTGGCTCGGACGGCCGTGTCGGCGCGACCTCGGCCGGCGCCTCCACTTGGGGCAGGCACACCGTAAAGGTGGTCCCGCGCGAGGGCTCGCTCTCCACCCACACGTAGCCGCCGCTCTGCTTCACGATCCCGTATACGGTGGAGAGTCCGAGCCCGGTACCCTGACCGACGTCCTTGGTCGTAAAGAACGGCTCGAAGACCCGGTTCACGGTATCCGCGTCCATCCCGTATCCCGTGTCGGTGACGGAGATGAGGCCGTACTGCCCGGTCGAAATCGGCACGCCCATGAGCCGCAAGCCGTCCGCCTCGGTGAGCCAGCGGGAGTCGGTCGCGACCCGGATGGCTCCGCCGCCGGGCATCGCGTCCCTGGCGTTGAAGGTCAGGTTGATGAGCACCTGCTCCAGCTGGGTCCGGTCGGCGTGCACCACCGACAAGTCGGGACCTCTGCCCGTTTCCACCCGGATGTTGGCCGGCAGCATGAGCCGCAGCACCGGCACCACGTCCTCCACCACATCGGTCAGCCGCAGGTCGGCGGGGTGCAGCACCTGCTGCCGGCTGAAGGCGAGGAGCTGGGTGGTGATCTTGCCCGCCCGGACCGCCGCCTTGAGGATCTCCTCCACCTCCCGCCGCCGGTCGCCGGGTAGATCCGTCGCTCGGGCCAGCAGGTCGCCGAAGCCGAGGATGATCGTCATCATGTTGTTGACTTCGTGAGCGACGCCTCCGGCCAGCCGCCCGACCGCCTCCATGCGTTGGGCCCGGTGCAGCCGCTCCTCGGTCCGCTTGAGCGCGCTCAGGTCTTGCACCGTGATCACGTAGGACGATGGGGGCGACCCCTCTTCCAGCGGCGTCACGTTGACCAGAGCCGGGAAGGTGCTGCCGTCCTCCCGCCGGTGCTCCGACTCGTAGGTCTCCTGCGGCGGTTCGGTTCCGCCGGCCCCGGGCCACGCGCGCATCTCGTCCCAGTGCTCCGGGGGAAGCAGATCGCTGAACAGCCGACCGGTGAGCTGCTTCGCCTCGGCGAAGCCGTGCAGTCGGGCGAACGCCGGATTGACCGCGTCGATGCGATGATCCGTCCCGTCCACGACCGCGGCACCCCACGACGACCGATAGAAGACCCGGAGCCAGCGGCCGAGGGCCGTCTCCAGCCGCTCGCGCCGCTCGCCCGGCGGGAGATCACCCGAGTGGAGGCGCGCGGCGTCGAAGGTGAGCGCGAGGCGTCGCGCAACGACCTGGAACACGGCCAGGTCGATGGCATGGTACGGCTCGGTGCCGTGGGTGCGGGCGACCGCGAGCACGCCACAGAACCTGCCCGAGGCGCGGAGCCCCACGGCGATGATCGAGTGGACGCCCAAGGCCTCGAGGTGGGAAACGAGGTTGGCGCCGTGACGGTTCTGGAAACGGAGTGCACTCCGCCGGATGGTCGGCAGCCAGTGGAAGGTGCGCCCCCGCTGGGCCTCGTCGCGGGCCACCCTGGTGAGCACGGGCAGCAGCTCGCGCATCCGGTGACGGACCGCTTCGGCGGCGTCGGGAGTGCGGGCGGACACGATGACCTCGTAGCCGCCCTCCTCGCTCGGCAGGACTCCCAGGGCGATGTCGCCGAAGTCCGGCACCATGCCGTCCAGCACCGCGCGGACCAGTCGCTCGAACGGCTCGTCGGTTTGGAGTGGCGCGCTCAGCGTCTCCGCCAGCGCCAGGCGCTCGGCGGTGACCGATCCTTCCGAGGGGTTCGTTCCTTCTACTGACCCACTGACCAAGACGTCGTTCCTCCCAGACAATTCAAGGGTGTCTCCGATCATCATTTGGGGCAAGCCTGGGCTGCCCCGATGTGACCGCGCTCACCGGTGGTTTGCCCCCGCGCATACGGGGCCATAGGTTTATCGCCCTGGGTGGGAGCCGGAATGGCCAAACGAGACATCGTCGTAGTCGGTGCGTCCGCAGGCGGAACCGAGGCGCTCACGGAGCTGGTGCACGGGCTCCCGGCCGGCTTTCCGGCGGCGATCTTTGTGGTGGTCCACTTCCCGGCGTCGGCCAGCAGCGTGCTCCCCCGGATCCTAAGCCGGGCCGGGTCCCTCCCCGCCACCCACCCCGACGATGGCGACACCTTCGCGCCCGGCCGGATCTATGTCGCCCGCCCCGACTGCCACCTGATGGTGCGCAACGGCCGCCTCTCGGTACGGAAGGGTCCCAAGGAGAACAGCTCCCGCCCGGCGGTCGATCCACTCTTCCGGAGCGCCGCCTGGAGCGCCGGCCAGCGGGTCATCGGGGTCGTGCTGTCGGGCAACCTGGACGACGGGACGGCGGGCCTCCTCAGCATCAAGCAGCATGGGGGAATCGCGATGGTGCAGGCCCCGGAGACGGCGCAGTACCCCGGGATGCCGCGCAGCGCCATCGACCACGTGCCGGTCGATTACATCCTCCCCGTCGAGCAGATGCCGGCCGTCCTGGTGGAGCTGACCAGCGGTCAGGCTGTCGCGAAGGAGACTGTGCCAATGGACCCCGACGACTCCAGGGACGGCCACGAGGAGGAGCTGGTCGACCGCCAGACCCAGCCTGGTAGCCCGTCTACCATGACCTGCCCGGAGTGCCACGGCTCGCTCTGGGAAGCTCGCGAAGGCGCGCTGGTCCATTTTCGCTGCCGGGTGGGCCACGCCTACACCGCCGAGAGCCTCCTGGCTCACCAGGCCGAGCAGCTGGAGGCCGCGCTCTGGACGGCGCTGCGCTCGCTCGAGGAGCACGCGGCGCTCAGTCGCCGACTCGCGATTCGGGCCAGTGGCCGCGGACACGCCCACAGTGCTTCGGCCTTCACCGAGCAGGCGATGGACGCCGAGCACCACGCATCCACCATCCGCAACGTGCTGTCCACGGGATTGAACAGCCAGGCCGGCATCGCGGAACTGACCTCTCACATCGCGTCCTGAGCCGGCGATGAACGACCCGACCGCCTCCGAAGATCTGGCCGACGGCGAACGGGGTACCGCTGAGCCGCTCCTGTCGAGTGACGACCCGGAGTGGGCGACCCTGCTCACCTACCTGGTCATGGCCCGTGGCTTCGACTTTCACGGGTACAAGCCGACCACGTTGGCCCGCCGCATCCGAAAGAGGATGGAGGCGTTGGACATCGACTCGTTCGCGGCCTACCAGGACCATCTCGAGGTCCACCCGGACGAGTTCGCCACGCTGTTCAACACCATTCTCATCAACGTCACCGGCTTCTTCCGGGACCCCCAGGCCTGGGACGTGATCCGGTCCGAGGTCGTCCCCCGCATCGTGTCCAGCAAAGCACCCGGCGAGCCCATTCGGGCCTGGAGCGCGGGCTGCGCCTCCGGTGAGGAGGCGTACACGATCGCGATGGTGCTGGCTGAGAAGCTGGGAGCCGATCAGTTCCTGGAGCGGGTCAAGATCTACGCGACCGACGTGGACGAGGACGCGCTGAATGCGGCCCGCCGCGCCGCCTATACCACGCGTCAGGTCGAGCCCGTGCCTCCCGAGCTGCTCGATCGCTACTTCGACCGTCTGGACGGGATGTACGTGTTCCGCAAGGACTTCCGCCGCCAGGTCATCTTCGGTCGGCACGATCTGCTGGCCGACGCACCGATTTCGCGGGTGGATCTGCTGGCCTGCCGCAACACCCTCATGTACTTCAACTCCGAAGTGCAGGCCCGGATCCTGAGCCGGCTCCATTTCGCCCTGAACGACGGCGGCTTCCTCTTCCTCGGCCGCGCCGAGATGCTGACGGCCCGGGCACAGACCTTCCAACCCCTGGACCTCAAGCGCCGGATTTCGCAGAAGGTCTCGCGGGGTCATCCCGAGCAGCCGACCTCGGGGGGGGACGGCGCACCCGAAGGAGAACGGTGGTTCCGGCTCCCCGAGGTCGGTCTCGAAGCGAGCCCGGTCCCTCAACTCCTGGTCGATCCCTCGGGGACGGTCGTCTCGATCAACGAGCAGGCCCGTGCGCTCTTCGGGCTCCGCCCCAGCGACGTGGGCCGCCTGCTGCGTGACCTGCAGCTTTCCTATCGGCCGGCGGACCTGCGGTCTTTGATCGATCAGGCGACGGCCGAGCGGCGCCCCATCGCAGTCAAGGAAGTCGAGTGGCGCGCCCAGTCCGGTGAGTCACGTTGGCTCGACGTGCAGGTCGCGCCCCTCGGCGATCCGATCGGGGATGAGGTCGGGACCCTCATCGCCTACACCGACGTCACCGGCTACCACCGGCTCACCCGTGAGCTGGAGCAGTCGCACCAGGAGCTGGAAACGGCGTACGAGGAGCTGCAGTCCACCAATGAGGAACTGGAGACCACCAACGAGGAGCTGCAATCGACCGTGGAGGAGCTGGAGACCACCAACGAAGAGCTCCAGTCCACCAATGAGGAGCTCGAGACGATGAACGAGGAGCTCCAGTCCACCAACGAAGAGCTCCAGACCATCAACGACGAGCTGCGCCAGCGGGGAGACGAACTCAACGCGGCTAACGCCTTCCTGCAGTCGGTCATGACCAGCCTCAGGGGCGGCGTCGCGGTGGTGGACCGCGAGCTCCGGCTGCTGGCCTGGAGCCGCCATGCCGAGGAGCTCTGGGGGCTCCGGCTGGGCGAGGTCTCCGGACAACACCTCCTCAATCTCGACATCGGTCTGCCGGTGGAGCGGCTCCGCCCGGCGCTCAAGGCGTGCCTGTCGGGCGACTCGGCGATCGAGCAGGTGGTACTCGACGCGGTGAACCGCCGCGGCAAGACGATCCGGTGTACGGTGACCTGCACCCCGCTCATGGGGGGCAAGAACGAAGTCCGGGGCGTCATTCTGCTCATGGAGGAGATCCCACCCGGCTCCTGAAGCAGTCCGCCTACCCTGTGCATCTCCCTCCCGTCCACGCATCTCCCGCCCCGCGGCCTGGTGAGTATCCCCTCTGCCCGCTGGACAGTGGCCGAGGCTTGTGACACACTCCTGGGGCAGGGCGACCGTCAGGCGGCCTCAACGCAGGCCGACCAAACGACTTAGGTTTGTATGGTGCAACAGGATAGGACTCTCATCACCGACGGCGGGGCGGCGAGGGGGAATATTGTGGTGTGGTGCGAATGTTGCCGGGGAAAGCTCCCTCCGGCAGGAGCCTTCCTCATCAATGCAGCTCACGGCCACAGAGGCACATGACGGCGGATTTGTCCCAGCTCTTCGAGCAGTACTATCCCGCCCTGGTCCGGATGCTGTACCGCCGAACCGGCGACCGGGACCGGGCGGAGGACCTGGCTCAGGAGACGTTCGCCCGAGCGGTGAGCGCCCCGCCGGACAATCCCCGGCCCTGGCTCTTCGCCGTGGCGCTCAACCTGGTGCGTGAAGATGGCCGCCGGACCGTCACCCGCGGGCGCCGACTGGAGCTGCTCCGGAACGAGCAGGATCGGCCGGCGCCGGGGCCGGACGTCGAGGTGGTTCGGAACGAGGATGCGGCGCGGGTCCGGGCCGCCCTCGGCACCCTGAACGAGCGGGATCGCGAAGCGCTCCTGCTCAAGGCCGAGGGGTTTAATTACGACGAGATCGCGGCGACACTTGGCCTGGCCAAGGGCGCCGTCGGAACGACGTTGGCCCGGGCGCGTCGGCGGCTGGTCGAGGCGTATCGGGCGAAGGAACGAGGAGAGCATGTCGCATCTTGACGAAGGCACCCTGCACGCGCTGCTGGATGGCGAGCTCGAGATGACCGAGGTGAAGGAGATCCAGGCCCACCTCGGCAGCTGCAGCGCCTGCGGTACCCGCCTCCGCCAGGTCAAGGAGTTCTACGCCGAGGCGGATCGGCTGGTCGGGAGCCTCGAGCTACCCGGTACCGGCGCCGCCGCGGCCGCCGCGGGGTCTCGCAGCAGGTCCGCGACGCTCGAGCCGCAGGCCCAGTCGGCACGGGTTCCCGCGCCGCTGCCGCCGACCCCCGAGGGGCCTCCCCCCATCTTCCTGCCCGACAATCCGGACTGGTCGGAACGGACCCGCCGGCTCGTCGCGCCGATGAAGTGGGCCGCGCTGCTGGTGGTGTGCGTGGGCGCCGGCTTCCTGGCGAGCGAGATGCGGCGAGGACCCGCGCCATCGTCCCTGCCGGCCGATGCGGCCGACAGCTCGTCCCCGGTGCTGAGCGCCGAGGAGGCGACTCCGCAGCCCGACAGCGGTGCCTTGGCCATCACGGCCGCTGCTCGCCGGCCCGCCGAGAGCAAGATGGCACAAGCCCGCGACGACCTGGCCAAGTCCAAGGACACCTCGGAGGGCTTGCTCGATTCCGCCACCGCCGCCAACGACGAGACGGTGGAGCTCGCCGAGCGCACCGAGCCGCAGGCGGCGCGTCCCGCCAACAAGCCTGCCCAGCCGGCGCCGAGCAACGTCCGCAACGAAGCGGCCAAGGCGCTCCAGGACCTCGACCGCGAGCGCCGGGCGGAGCGGGCCGCCGCGGCCACCGCCGCGCTGGACGCCTCCCGTCGCCGCGAGGTGGACGGTGCCAAGCAGTCGCAGTCGAGCGGCGCCGTGGTGGTCACCGCGACCAATCCGGCGCCCGGGCCCCCCGCCGCCGCCGCACCGCCGCAGCGGACCCTCGAGCAGCGGGCCGACACCTACATGCGGATCGGACTCGACGAGGCGGCCCGCCAGCTGGGCGGGCCGGTGCATGTGATCGAAGGACTGAGCCCGCTCTTCATGGGTCTGGCGCAGGGACGGACGTCCCCGGGCGCGGACACCACCCGGCCGGTGGTGCGGGTCGTGTATCAGGACGCCCAGGGACGCCTCATTCTGCTGGACCAGCAGCGGCTGCGGGCCGGCCAGGATACGACGCCCCCGTCGGGGGGGCAGCCGCACTGGACGATGGGAGAGATTCTGGTGCACCTGCAGGGAGAGGTCGGCCCCGAGGTGCTGCGCACCATGCGGGCCAGGGTGCGCTGACTCAGCTCGCCAACGGCGTCTGGTCGCCGTCCAGCACCTGACGGACCTTCCGCATCAGCTCCTGTGATGTGAACGGCTTCTGGAGGAAGTGGGCCTCCGTCCGGCGCACTCCGCGCCGGACGATCTCGTCGTTGGTGTAGCCCGAGATGTAGAGCACCTTGAGGCCCGGGCGCTGCGATTGCAGACGCTGCACCAGCTCTCCTCCGCCGATTTCCGGCATCACGACATCGGTGATGAGAAGATCGATGGGACGCTCGTAACGGTCGGCCACCATCAGAGCGTCCCGGCCGTGCCGGGCCTCGAGCACGGGGTGGCCGTGGTCCCCCAGCACCTTGCGCAGCAGCTCGCGGACACCCTCCTCGTCCTCGGCGATCAACACGGTCTCCCCACCGCGCAGCTCCTGGGTGGGGTTCTCCAGCGGGTTCTCCGCCAGCTCGACTCGGGGCAGGTAGACCTTGACGCTGGTTCCGTGACCTGGCTCGCTCGCGACCCGAACCACCCCACCGTTCTGCCGCACGATCCCGTGCACGATCGACAGGCCGAGCCCCGACCGGCGCTGCGGCGATGTGGCCCCGTTGAAGGGCTCGAACAGGTGCCGCAGGGCCTCGCTGTCCATACCGGTGCCCGTGTCGCGCACCACGAGGACCACGTACGGGCCGGGGCGCACGTGCCGTGCCCGCGCGGCCTTGCCGATCTCCCGCTCGAGCGTCTCGATGGTGAGCGTTCCGCCCTCCGGTATCGCGTCCCGCGCGTTGAGGATCAGGTTCACCAGTACCTGCTCGAGGTGCCCGGGATCCATACGCACGGCCCCGACGCCCGAGCCCAGCCGCATGGTGAGCTTTACATCGGCGCTGAGGAGCCGTCGGACCAGCCCTTCCATGGCCCCCACCACCTCATTGACCCGGAATACCCGCAGCTCCGACGCGTCGCGCTGCCCGAAGGTCAGGAGCTGGCCCGTGAGCAGCGCCCCCCGATCCGCGGCCTTCCGGATCTGCTCGGCATCGGCGCGCAGGCGGTCGTGGGGCGGCAGGTCGCGAAGCAGCATGTCGCTGAAGCCGCGGATCGTGGTGAGCAGGTTGTTGAAATCGTGGGCCATCCCGCTCGCCAGCCGGCCGACGGCGTCGAGCCGCTGCGCCTGGCGGAGCTGTTCCTCCTGCTGGTGCAGCGCGGCCCGGACCCGGGTCCGGTCGCTGATGTCCGTCGCGAGCACCAGCCGAGCCCGGCGGCCGTCGAGCTCGAGCGGGTGGGAGATGATCTCCACGTCGACGATGGTGCCGTCCTTGCGCTGATGCCGGGCGAACGCGGCCTCCTCCCGGTGACTCCGTTCGAAGCCCGGACCCGCGAGCGCCGGATCGTCCTCCGGGCGGAGGTCCACCACGCCCATGTTCAGGAACTCTTCCCGGCTGTAGCCGTAATGCCGGATCGCCGCGTCATTGACGGCGAGGAAGACCAGGGAGTCCACGTCGAACACCCACATCGGCTGCGGGTTGGCATCGAACAGCAACCGGTAGCGTCGGTCGGCCTCGATCGCCTCGCGATGGAGCCGGCCGGTGTCCACCGTCAGCGCCGCCCGCTCCCCCAGCTCCACCGCGAAGCGGAGATCCTTCTCCTCGAACCTGCGCCCCGAATCGCGCGCACTCACCAGGGTCAGCATGCCGGCCGTCTTGCCCCGGGCCCGAAGCGGGATCCGGATGTACCCTGTCGGCGCCAGCCCCCGATACACCTTGAGCTGCTCGCCATCCACGGCCCGATCGCGGAGCAGCTCGTCGGTCACCTCGACCAGGGAGGGCTCGGCGCGGGGGTCCAGGCCGAAGGGCAGCCGTCGGTCGCCGTACTCGCACAGCACGCGGACCGCGAGGTCGCGCGCGGGGTCGCGGTGGGCACCGGCGACGAACCGCAGAGTCCCATCGGGCCCGGCGACATGGGCGGTGCACCAGTCGGCCAGGCCGGGGACCATGATGCGGGTCAGCTCGCGCAGCGTCACCTCGTAGTCCATCGAGGACGCCAGCGTCGCGCTCGCCTGGGTGAGGAACGACACCCGCCGGTCGAGTGCCTCCGCTTCGGCCCGCCCGAGCCGCTCGGCGTGGCCCCTGACCGCCTGGAGCCTCAGGTGGGAGACCAGCATCGCCATCCCAGCCGCGGCGATCAGCGTCACCAGCAGCGCCAGGCTGTTCCCATCGCTGTAGTGGAGCGGCATGCCCGGGTCGCTGAGGAAATGGGCGGCGTACAGTCCGGTAAGGACCGCGCTGACCACCGCCGGCAACAACCCGCCGGTGTAGGCCGCGTAGGCCACGGTCAGCAGCAGCAGAGGGAACGGATGGGTCAGCGCTTCCCGGTGCCGGGCGAGCTGGTCCAGCCCGATCAGGATGACCAGCGTGAGCAGGGGCCCCCGCACGCTGGCCCCGAGGTACCCCCAGTCCGGGGTACGCTGGGCCTCGCCGCCCGGTCGGGCGGTCGCGACGATCGTCTGGGTGGCACCGCTCTGGGCCATGGTCCGTCCGGGCGTCAGTGTCGCGGCCCCCGACCCGATCCGCGACGGTAGTCGGCGGAGGGATCAGCGAATCGACCGGGGCGATCCGCCCCGGCCGGTGGAAGGGGACTTTGGATGTTGGGAAAAGCGAGGGGAAACCGCTGTGATAAACCTTACACCGCCGCCGGCGGGCGGCGGTGCAGGCTGACGGGAGGTCAGGTGCTCCGGAGCGCGACCATAGGGTCCACCGTGGCCGCGCGCCGGGCGGGCACCAGGCAGGCCAGGGTGGCGATAAGGAGGAGCAGAAGGGCCGTCAGGGCGAAGGTGGCCGCATCGTGGGGCCGGATGCCGAAGAGGAGTCCGGCCATCAGGCGCGAGAGCGAGAGCGCTCCCACCGCCCCGACTGCCAGCCCGATGCAGACCAGCCGCAGGCCTTGGCGGAGGATCATGCCCAGGACCTCGGAGCGGGCCGCACCCAGGGCCATCCGCACTCCAATCTCCTGGGTACGCTGGTTGACCGAGAAGGCCATGAGTCCAGCCAGCCCCGCCGCCGTGATGACCAACGCCAGCCCGGCGAAAATGCCGAGCAGGGTGGCGGTGAGGCGCGGCGCGGCGAGAGACTCTCCCCGCACTTCGACCAGGGGACGGGCGCCCGCCAACGGTTGGTCCGGGTCGAGGGCCAGCACTTCTTCCTTCACCCGGCGCACCAGGGTTGCCGCCTCGGCGGACCCGCGGAGGACCAGGGCGCCCTCGCGGAGGGGAACCTGGTCGAAGGGCAGGTACATCTCATCGACCGGTGCGGCGTCCAGCCCGTACTGATGGACGTCACCCACGATGCCCACGATGGTGGTCCAGGTTTCCCCGGAATCGGTGGTGACTCGCTGGCCCACCGGGTTCTCGCTGGGCCAGTAACGGCGCGCCATCGCCTGGCTGATGATGGCGACCGAGGGCGCCTTGGGCCCGTCCTGGTCGGTGAACAGTCGGCCGGTCACCAGCGGGATGCCGAGGGCCCGGAAGTAGTCCGGGCTCGCGGCCTGGAAGTCGGCCTGGGGTCGGACCTGGCCGGGGTCGCGCTGCCGACGCTCGATCTGGAAATCGAAGCCGAAGGCGCGACGCCCGTCCAGCGGATACCCGCGGCTCGAGGCGACCATCTGGATCCCCGGCTGGGCGGCGAGCCGCTCCCGCAGCCGCTGGTGGAACTCCTGAACCAGCTCGTTGCTGGTGTACTTGGAGAAGTTCAGGTCGATCTTGGCGCCCAGCACCTGCTCCGGGTCGAATCCGGGGTCCACCGACTGCAGCGCGAGCACCGTCCGAAGCATGAGGCCGGCGCCCACCAGCAGCACCACCGATACGGCCACCTGCGCCACCACCAGTCCTGCCCGCGCGCGGAGCGACTGCGAAGACCCGGTGGTGGCCCCACCGTCCTTGAGCGCCGCGGCGAGCCCCACTCGGGTGGGCAGCGCCGGAAGCAGGCCGAAGAGAAGTCCGGTGAAGACGCCGAGGCCGAGGCCGAAGAGCAGCACCGGCGCATCCAGGGCGATCTCTCCCGACCTCGGCGTGAACCGCGCCGCGAAAGTGGTCAGCAGACCCAGACCGGCCCAGGCAAGGGCGAGGCCCGCCACCGCGCCGGCGCCGGCGAGGAGCAGCCCTTCGGCGAGGAGCTGGCGGACCAGGCGGCCCCGGTCCGCGCCGAGGGCGGCGCGAAGCGCCATCTCCCGCTCCCGCCGCACCAGCCGCGCCAGGCTCAGGTTGGCCACGTTGGCGCAGGCGATGAGGAGAACGAAGGCCGCGGTGCCGAGCAGGAGCAGGAGCGTGGGTCGAGCCTGCGCCGTGAGCTGCGCCTGCAACGGGGTGGCCACGATCCCGAAGCCCTGGTCCTGGTGGTAGTCCCCGGGATACTCGGTGTGCAGCCGCTTGGCGACGGCGTCGAGCTCGGTCTGGGCCTGACTCGCCGTCACACCCGGCGCCAGGCGTCCGAACAGCGTCAGCATCCGCATCTGGCGGCCGTTGATCATCTGCTCGCTGGAGCGGAAGGGACA
>DASSML010000092.1:0-10857 GCA_035688895.1 Gemmatimonadales bacterium | reverse complement strand
AGCGTGGGACGAGGCAGCCCGCGGCGAGCCTCGATGCCATGCATCCGGCGCCCGATCTCGGGAACGCGTGGGGACAGGCGCGCTAGGCCGTGCGCCGCGTGCAGCGCCTCTTCCCACGCCTGAGTCCGCGACGCCCAAGCGAGGGCGTCTCGCAGGCGGGCGATCTGGGCCTGTTGGTCCCGCACCAGATGCAGGCGGCGCTCTCCGGTGTTGCGGCGATCGGCACCGCGTCGTCGCTCGACCCCGTGGAACCGGCCGTGCGGCTGTCGCCGGCGCTCCTCGGTCTGGCGCCGCTCGGCGGGGAGCCGGCGGTCTGGGGCGGCGCTCTCTGGGGCGGAGCCGTCATCCGGATCCGGAACAGTCGGGCCTGGTGGCGACGGCTCCGGAGGCGCCAGCAGTCGGACCGTCTCGACAGTGATATTGGGGGTGGTCGGCAGGGGAGTAACATCGTGCGCCAGCGCACGCGCGAGCGCCTGCAGCTCGTCGGGATCGGCTCCGGCCTCGATCCGGATGCGATCGACCTGGCGCGCCAGCATGCGCGCCTTGAGCGGCATGTCGTCAGGGATCTGGCTCCAGGCGATGCCGGCCTCGAGCTCGATCGAGGCGGACTGCACGGCGGCTGCAGCCGCCGACAGCGCCAGATCTTGCGCGGCATCGTTGCCCGGGTCGACCCGCAGCAGGGTCACCAGGTCGCCGAAGCGCTTGATGAAGGTCGCCGTGGGGCCCACGCGGCCGTCCTCCGCTGCTGGGAAGGGGGGGAGCAGATCCAATCTTGATGATGCGAGTCCACTTCGCAACACCTGCAGTCCGGCGCATCTCCCCACAGCCGTCAGCGCGGCCCCGCATTGGTCACCGGGGGGCCGGGCCGTAAATTGCTGCACCCCCATGACCCATCGTGGACTCCTGACCGACGCGCACGATCGGCTCGCGGCCGAGCTGGCCGACGACTACCTGATCGAAGAGGAGCTGGGCCGGGGCGCGAGCGCGACGGTGTTCCTGGCGCAGGATCTCCGGCATGGGCGTCGGGCGGGCGGGGACGCGCGCCCACGCCGACTCCGCGCGCACCCTGCTGGCGGGCGCGGTGTCGGCGGCTCCTGATGATCCGACCCTCCTGGCCCGCTACGGTGTGGCGCTCGCGATGACTGGCCGGCGGGACGAGGCGATCCGGGCCGGACGCAGGGCGGTCGAGCTCGTGCCGGCGGAGAGGGACGCGCAGAGCGCGCCATCGGTGCGGGTCCATCTGGCCCGGATCTACGTCCTGCTGGACCAGGCCGCTCACTCAAGTGCCGAGCTGGATCAGCCCCGCCGAATTGCGCAGCGATTCCCACCTGGAAGTCGCTCAGAAGGCATCCCAGGTTCACCCAGCTCGTGCGCTAGCGGAGGGACGTTCTCGCTCGCCTGGCCGGGCGTCTTGCCGGGCTCGGCCGGCGTGAGGTGGCGCGCGCCAGCCAGCGGGCGGCCTCGGTAAGGTCGCGGACGAATGCGCGTTGCTCGGCGGCGCGCGTGTCGCCCGGCGCCCGGAGGATCGCCGATGGATGCACCGTCGCGAGCACCGCACCGGCCCACGATTCCATCACCCGTCCGC
This sequence comes from Gemmatimonadales bacterium, assembly GCA_035688895.1. GTDB lineage: Bacteria > Gemmatimonadota > Gemmatimonadetes > Gemmatimonadales > GWC2-71-9 > CAVVWJ01. Next base: position 9,272 of record DASSML010000092.1, on the reverse strand, counting down.
GCTCGCGGGTGACCCGGAACTTGGGGCCGAGGAGCGACTGGGCCGCCGTGCTGCCGAGCGCCACGATCAACGCCGGCCGGACCACCTTTACTTCTTCTTCCAGCCACGGCCGGCAGGCGCGCACCTCTCCCACCGCCGGCTTCTTGTGCAGCCGCCGTCGGGTCAGCTCCTGCCGGACGAACTTGAAGTGCTTGACCGCGTTGGTGACGTACACCGTAGCCCGGTCGATCCCCACTTCCTCGAGTGCCTGGTCCAGCAGTCGTCCCGAGGGCCCGACGAACGGATGGCCGGCGCGGTCCTCCTGGTCACCCGGCTGCTCCCCAACCAGCATCAGTCTGGCGCGGGCCGGCCCTTCACCGAAGACCGTCTGGGTGGCGTAGCGATACAGTCCGCAGCCACGGCACCCGGCCGCGGCCTCCCGCAGAGCAGGCAGGGTGAAGACCGGCGGCAGGAAATCCGCGGCCGAGCCGGTGCCGGCCGATTTCACTTGCGAAGGTGACGCTCGGGGCCGGGCTCGTTCTCCAGGCCGCCGCTCCCGGCCGACCCGAACTTGGGCGCGGCCGTGTGCTCGGTCGCGGTATACGGCGGCTCGTGCCGCTCGCGGTCGGCATAGCGGCCGGGATCGGCGCGGAAGGCGTCGGCGCAGGCGCGGGAACAGAAATAATAGGTGACACCGTGATGTGTCCCGCTGGCGGCGGCGCCGCGCGCGCTGTCCACCTCCATGCCACAGACGGGATCCTTGACGAGACTCATGGCTCCTCCTGATGCGAGCCGGGCAGACGGCCCGGACTGGCAATGTCCCCCGCTGGGGAAGAAGCTTCGGTGAGCCAGGTCACCCGGAAATCAGGCCGACTTGATCTCCGTCCAGATCTGATCCCAGGTGGCGGTGTCGGCTCCCAGGTCCACCGGGAACTCGAGCCGCGTGAGCTCCTCCTCGGTCGGGAAAGCCACCGGGTGCTCCAGCAGGTGGGCGGCCGCCACGTTGGGAGTGCCATAGCCGGTGGCGCGACTGATCGCGGCGCCGACCTGCGGTCGCAGGATGTAGTTCATGAATTCGTGCGCCGCCCGCGGGTGGCGCGCGGAGGCCGGCAGGCACAGCGAGTCGTTCCAGATGGTGCACCCTTCCTTCGGCAGCGCGTAGGCCACATTGGGCTCCTCGGCCTGCGCCTGGACGGTGTCGCCGTTCCAGAGCTGCGCGATCCACACGTCGCCCGACACCAGCTGCCCCTTCACCGGGGCCGAGATGTAGGCCTTGAGCTGCGGCTTGGCGGCAATAGCGTCCTGTTTGGCCCGGGCCAGCTCGGCGGGATCAACCGAATTGAGCGAATGCCCCCGGTACCGCAGCATGGCCCCGATCACCTCGCGCGCGTCGTCCATCATGGTCATCTTGCCGCCGAGCCGACGGTCGAAGAACACCGCCCAGCTGTCCACCGTCGTGCTCACCTTGTCGCGCCGATAGGCGACTCCCGAGGTGCCCCACTGCCACGGTACCGTGTGCACCGTGCCGGGATCGGTGGGCAGGTTCTGGAAGATGGGCGAGACATTGCCCCAGTTGGTGAGATACTTCCGGTGCAGCGGAGCGATCAGCCCGGTCGCGACGAGCACGGGCACCACGTAGCCGGTGGGGACGATGATGTCGTAGCCGGTGGCGCCCGCCTGCAGCTTGGCGATCATCTCCTCGTTGCTCTCGTACGTATCGTAGGTCACCCGCACGCCGAACTCCCGCTCGAAGTTCGGAACGGTGTCCTGGGCGATGTAGTCCGACCAGTTGTAGATGTGGAGCTCCCGCTCGATCGGCCCCAGATCGCCGGAAGCCAGCGTGGCCGAAGGCTTCGCCTGCTCCCGACCCCCACAGGCCGCGAGCAGGCCCCCGATGGTGCCGAGCCCGAGACCCATCCCGACGCATCGCACCACGAACTCGCGGCGGGAGATCCGCCCCCGCCGCAGCTCGCCCACCAATCGACCTAGTGCGCCGCCGGCGTCCGTGCTCAGGTGCTCCTCCGAGTCTCGATCTTCATCGCCTACCGCTCCCGGGTGACCCGCTCGGCAAGGTAGAGCACCGCGGTGGTCACCACCAGGATGATCGTGCTGATCGCGTTGATGCTCGGCTCCACGTTCCGGCGGGCCATCCCGTACACTACCAGCGGAAGCGTGGACGAGCCCGAGCCGGCCACGAACGAAGTGATCAGGAAGTCGTCGAAGCTCAGAATGAACCCCAGCAGGGCGCCGGCCAGGACGCCGGGCCAGAGCTGCGGCAGGGTCACTCGCCGGAAGGTGGTGATCTCGTCGGCGCCGAGGATCAGCGCGGCCTCCTCGAGGCTCGTATCCATCCCCTCCAGGCGGGCACGCACCACGATGACCACGAAGGACAGGCTGAACGCCACATGCGCGAGCACGATGGTGGCGATGCCGAGGGGAAGCCCGAGCAGCGCGAACAGCAGCAGCGAAGAGATCCCGACCACGATCTCCGGCGTCACGATCGGCACGTAGAGGAAGGCCTCCACCGCCCGGCGTCCGCGAAACCGGTGCCTCGCCAGCGCCAGCGCCAGCAGGGTCCCGAGCACCGAAGAAACGACGGTCGAGATGGCGGCCACGATCAGACTGATCTCGAGCCCATGGATCACGTCGGTGCGCTCGAGCAGGCGATGGTACCACTCCAGGGTGAAGCCCCGCCATTCGGCCGAGAACTTGGAGGCGTTGAAGGAGAAGACCACCAGGATCAGGATCGGCAGGTGGAGGAAGGCGTAGACCAGCACCGCGACGGCGGCGAGCCCGACAGGAGTCCTGGAGCGCATGCTCACCCGGCCTGGTCCGCCGCGCGGTCACGCACCCGGAGATAGGCCGCGACCGCCACCAGCACGAGCGCCGTCACCACGAACGAGGCCGCCGAGCCGAACGGCCAGTTGCGGGCCGCAGCGAACTGGTTCTGGATCAGGTTGCCGATCATGAGCTCCTTCGCTCCGCCCAGCAGGTCGGACGTCAGGAACGAGCCCATCGCCGGGATGAACACCAGGAAGCAGCCGGCCACCACGCCGGGGAGAGAGAGCGGCAGGGTTATCCGCCGGAAGCGCGCCATTGGGGTCGCGCCGAGCGTCTCGGCCGCCTCCAGCAGCGTCGGGTCCAGTTTCTCCAGGGAGGCATAGATGGGCAGGATCATGAAGGGCAGGAAGCCGTAGACCAGGCCGAGCAGCACCGCGAACGGGGTGTAGAGGAGGGTGAGCGGGGCCTCGATCAGCCCGAGGCGGAGCAGCACGGTGTTCACCAGGCCGCTGTCGCGGAGCAGGAAGATCATGGCGAAGGTGCGGACCAGAAAGCTGGTCCAGAACGGCAGCACCACCAGGAAGAGGAGCACCGCGCGCCACCGGCCGGCTCGCGCCACGAGATACGCCACCGGATAGCCCAGGAGGAGACACACGACGGTGCAGCCCAGCGACCAGATCACCGTGCGCCGGAGGATGGCGAGGTAGAGCGGCTCGAAGAAGCGCCGATAGTGCTCCAGTGTCAGGCCCGGCTGCACGCCGCCGTAGGTCCCCCGCGGCATCACGCTGTACGCCGCCATGATGAGCAGCGGGATCAGGAAGAACAGGAGCAGCCAGAGCATCCCCGGCCCCAGGAGGGACCAGGCCTGCGCGGCCGGGCGACGCTGCAGCCAGGCCAGCAGTCGCCGGCGTGGCTCGGTCATCCTTCCTCCAGCACCTGACAGTCCTCCGGCAGCCACCCGACCGCGACCGGGTCGCCCCGGCGCCAGGCGAGCGGCTTGCTGAGCTGCCCCTCGTTCCGCAACGCGACGGTGACGGCCTCCCCATCGGGAAGGCTCACGAGGACGTGGATCGTCTCCCCCCGATAGATGACCTCGCGCACCGCACCAAGCAGCGCGTTTTCGGCCGGAGGAGCCTCGCCGGGGCGCCAGAGGTCCATCCATTCGGGTCTTACCGCAATCCGAACCTCCCGGCCCTCGCGAATCGCCGGATGATCGGTGACGCGGAACGCGGAGCCGTCCGGCCGGGTCACCTCCCAGCCGGACCCCGCGTGGCGGCCGGCGATGCCGGTCAGGAAGTTGGAGGCGCCGATGAACCGGGCGACGAACGCGGTCCGCGGGCTCTCGTAGATCTCGGCCGGCGTCCCCAGCTGCGCGATGCGGGCCTGCTCCATGACCGCGATCCGGTCGCTCATGGTGAGCGCCTCTTCCTGGTCATGGGTGACGTATACGAACGTGGTCCCCAGCTGCTGGTTCAGCGCCTTCAGCTCGAGCTGCATTTCCTTGCGAAGCTGCAGGTCGATGGCGCCGAGCGGCTCGTCCAGTAGCAGGATCTCGGGCTCCAGCACCAGCGCGCGCGCCAGCGCGACGCGCTGCCGCTGCCCGCCGGAGAGCTGGGCCGGCATCCGCCGGCGGTACATGCCGGGGTCGAGCCGTACCATGGCGAGCGCGCGTCCGACCCGCTCGGCGATCTCGGCCGCCGGGCGGCGCCGCTGCTCCAGCCCGAAGGCGACGTTGCGCTCGACGTTGAGATGAGGGAAGAGAGCGTAGTTCTGGAACACCATCGCGATGCCGCGCTGGTAGGGCCGCTCGTCGTTCACCACCCGCCCGAGCAGGCGGATCTCCCCACCGTCGGGATCGGGCTGCTCGAAGCCGGCGAGCAGACGCAGGGTGGTGGTCTTGCCGCACCCCGACGGTCCCAGGATGGAGAAGAACTCCCCCCGGCGGATCTCCAGGGAGACTCGATCCACGGCCGTGACCTCGCCAAAGGTCTTGGACACGTGGGTCAATTGGACGACGGGAGCCGAGGACGGAGGGGGAGCGGCCACGCGGGAACGTATGCGGCGCCGCTCGGCCTGTCGAGAGCCGGCGGCGTTGCGTCGCCCGGCGGTTCCGCGTTTGTTTCGCGCATGCAATCTCCGGTGCCGGCCACCGCCGCGGAGGAGCTGCACGCGGCCCTGCTCCAGGCCGGACTAACCGCGGCGCTCGCGGTCCTCTGCGCCTTCCTGTCCCACCGCTATCGCAAGCCCTATTTCGCCTGGTGGGCGGCCGCCTGGGCGCTCTACGTGGTCCGCATCGGCGCCATCAGCAGCTTCCTCCTCTCCGGCAACTGGATCTGGCTCTACTGGCACCAGGTGGTGACCGGCTGGACCGCGCTGGCGCTGCTCTACGCCGCGCTGGTCTTCGCCCAGGGCGTGCGGTGGCGCCCCTGGTATCTCGCGCTGGTGCTCTTTCCTCCGGCCTGGTCATACGTCGCCATCTACCGGCTGGACCAGTTCCTCTGGGCCGCTGGTCCCGCGGTGCTGTTCCTGAGCCTCGCCACGCTGGGGACCGGCTGGGCGTTCATTCGCTACCGACGGCGGGTGGACTCCAGCGGTGCCACCCTGCTAGCTGTCGCGTTCGTGCTCTGGGGACTACACCACGTCGACTACCCCTTCCTCCGGGCCCGCGGCGCCTGGACGCCCTGGGGCTACTACCTCGATATCGTCTTCAGCCTGGCGATCGGCGCGGGGATTCTCCTGCTGGTGGTGGACGACCAGCGGCGGGGTCTGGGCGCGCTCAGCGCGCTCTCAGGCGATCTCCAGCGCGCCGGGCGGGAGGAAGACGTGCTGGATGCCTTGCTCTCCCGCCCGCTCGGCCTGCCGGCGGTCCGCGGCACCGCACTGTTCCTGCTGCAGGAGGGTCGCCCGGGCTTCGTGCGCGGGGCCGGCGTCTGCGCCGGCTGGGCGGAGCCGGACGCCAGGGGAATGGCGGTGCTCGGGCGCGCGCTCGTCACCGGCCGTCCCCAGGTCAGCGACAGCTGGACCGGCGCCGCGGGCCGCTACCCCTACGCGGCCGTGCTCCCGCTGCTTCGCGAGCAGGCGCCCATCGGCGCCCTGGTGCTGGTGAGCGAGGCGCGGGACCCCTTCACCGCGCTGGACGACGCCTTCCTCGTGGCGCTGGGCCAGCAGGTCGGCTCCGCCCTGGCGCAGACCGATCTGTATCGCCGGTTGGAGACCCGGACCGAGGAGCTGACCCGGCTCTCCGCCCGCATGGTGGAGCAGCACGAGGCCGAGCGCCGCCGGCTCTCCCGCGAGCTCCACGACGAGACCGCGCAGGTATTCTCCGCCGTGAAGATGGAGCTCGGCGTGCTCCGCGAGGGGCTCGCGCCGGCCGAGCAGCCCCGGCTCGATCAGGTCCTCGGATTGATCGACGAGGGCATCCGGACCATCCGGAACGTCACCAACGACCTGCGTCCCTCGCTGCTCGACGACCTGGGACTTCTCCCGGCCTTGCGCTCGCTCGCGGCCGAATTCGCCGAGCGGAGCGGCATCGAGGCCGGGTTCTCCGCGCCGGCGACGCTGCCCGGACTCTCGAGCGAGGCCGAGCTGGCTCTGTTCCGGGCCCTGCAGGAGGCGCTGTCCAACGTGGCTCGGCACGCGGAGGCGACCGCGGTGGAGATCAGCCTCTCGGCGAGTGGTGGGCGGGTCCTGCTCCGGGTGCGGGACGATGGCCGCGGCTTTCCACCCGGGCCGGTGGAAGGTTACGAGCGGCGGGGCCACATGGGCCTGGCCGGCATGCGGGAGCGCATCAGCGCCCTCGGCGGAAGCGTCCAGGCCCAGGGTGCGACGGGCGGGGGAGCCGAGCTCGAGGTCAGCGTTCCGGTCGACGGAGCGGCACGATCGTGAGCGAGCCCGTCATCCGCGTGCTGGTCGCCGACGACCACGCCATCGTCCGGACTGGCATCCGGCACGTGCTGGAAGGAGAGCCGGGGTTCGCCGTGGTCGGCGAGGCCGCGACCGGCGCCGAGGCGCTGGCCCTCGCCGAGCGCCTCCGCCCCGATGTCGCGGTCCTCGACCTCTCGATGCCGGGAGGCTCGGGGCTCAGGGTGGCCGCGGAGCTTCGGCGGCTCGCGCCGGAGACCCACATCCTGATCCTCAGCATGCACGACAACGCCGAGTACGTCATGGAGAGCCTGCGGGCGGGCGCCCACGGCTACCTGCTCAAGGACGCCGCCGCGACCGAGCTGCGGGGCGCCATCCGGGCGGTGCGGCGAGGCGAGTCGTTCTTCAGCCCCGCGATCGCCGGCCGCCTCGGCGCGGTGCTCCGGGGAGAGCCGGGCGCGCCCCACTCGCCCGCCGTGGCCCAGCTCTCCGCGCGCGAGCGACAGGTCCTGGTCGGCGTGGCCCAGGGACGGACCAACCGGGAGATCGCGCTCGAGCTCGGCATCAGCCATCGCACGGTGGAGACCCATCGCGAGAGCCTGATGCGCAAGCTCGGCGTGCGCACGGTGGCGGGGCTCACCCGGCTCGCGCTGGAAGCGGGACTGATCGGACCGTGAGGGATATACTTCCCCCATGAGTCGTGCGAAGACCGGGATCGTGATGATGAACCTGGGCGGGCCGGCCGACCTGACCCAGGTGGAGCCCTTCCTGCTGGAGCTGTTCGCCGACCGCGAGATCATCCAGCTCCCCTTCCAGGGGTGGCTGGGGCCGTTCATCGCCCGCCGCCGGACCCCGAAGGTGCAGGCCCTCTATCGCAACATCGGCGGCGGCTCACCGATCCTTCGCTACACCGAAGCACAGGGACGCGGCATGGTCGAGCGGCTCGACCGCCTCTCACCGGAGACCGCCCCGCACCGGTTCTACGTCGCCTTCCGCTACGTCACACCCAAGAGCGAAGACGCCCTTCGGGCCATGGCGGCGGACGGCATCGAGCGGGCGGTCGCGTTCACCCAGTATCCCCAATTCTCCTGCGCCACCACCGGGTCGAGCCTCAACGAGCTGTGGCGCGCCGCGGCGCGGACCGGGACCGAGCAGGCGTTCCGCTGGAGCGTGATCGATCGCTGGCCGGTGCACTCCGGCTTCATCGGGGCGATGGCGGAGACCGTCCGCGAGGGACTGCAGCAGTTCGCGCCGGAGGAGCGGGACCGGGTGCTCCTGCTCTTCAGCGCTCATTCGCTCCCGCTTCACATCGTCGATCGCGGCGACCCCTACCCGCAGGAGATCGGCGCCAGCGTGCAGGCGGTGCTGGAGCGGCTGGCCCTCCCCAATCGATATCTGCTGGCCTACCAGTCGGAAGTGGGACCGGTGCGCTGGCTCGGCCCCAGCACCGAGCGGGTGATCCGACACCTGGGCGAGCGGGGCGAGACGCGGGTGCTGGTGGTGCCGATCGCCTTCACCAGCGACCACATCGAAACCCTGAGCGAGCTCGACCGGGAGTACGGTGAGCTGGCGCACCGGGTCGGGATCACCCAGTACCGGCGGACACCCGCTCTCAACGACCGGCCCGACTTCATCGAGGCGATCGCTGATCTGGTGGGCGAGCATCTCCGCTCGGGCCAGGTCTGCAACACGCAGTATCCCCTCCACTGCCCGGGATGTGTGAACCCGCAGTGTCGGAACGTGCTGAATCCGGTCGGTGAGGTGGAAAGCCCCCGCGTCGCGGGGGAAGTCAGACCTTGAGGGAGACGTCCTCGGTGGGAGCGGCGGCGTGCCGGTGCGCCTCCGTGGCGCTCTCTTCCCGCAGGGCGCGGCTCACGGGATAGAGCACCCGCCGCACCAACCGCTCGGCCATCGCCCGTACTACCTGCTGCTCCTGCTCCGACAGATCGCCCAGCTCGCGAAGCGCCCGCTCCGACTCCTCCTCCACCAGACGCTCGGCGGCCCGATGCAGCTGGGCCAGCCGGGGAGCGACCTCGCGCGCATCCAGCGCCCGGAGCAGCCGCTCGATCTCGCGCCGAAGGAGCCGCTCGGCCTCTCCAATGGCCGGTGCGTCGAATCCGCTGGCGGGGCAGCGCAGCTGCTGCAGGTCGTCGAGGTCGAAGAGGCGCACGCCGGCGACGGCACGGGCCGACGGCTCGACATTCCTGGGCACCGAGAGATCGAGCACGGTAAGCCGCCGCTCCGGAGCGGCGCCCACCGCCTCGGCCAGCAATCCCGCGCCGACCAAAGGACGGGTGGACGAGGTCGAGACGAACACTACGTCGGCCGCGGCCAGCAGGGCCTCGAGATCGCTCCACGCGGCCACGACCGCGCCCCAGGCTGCGGCCAGCGTCTCGGCGCGAGTGCGATGACGGTTCACCACCGCGACGCCGGCGACCCGATGCGGCCCGAGTGCCTGCAGCACACCTTCGGCCACCGAGCCGGCCCCGAGGATCAGCGCCCGACGGCCGGTGAGTCCTCCGGTCGCGGACGCGGCCACGTCGACCGCGGCCGAGCTGACCGAGGCCGGGTGGCGTCCGAGCAGGGTCTCCCGCCGCACCCGGCGGCCGGCGGTGAGCGCACCGACGAAGACGGCATCCAGCACGCGGTCG
>DASSML010000091.1:0-5133 GCA_035688895.1 Gemmatimonadales bacterium | reverse complement strand
GATCGGCCGGCTGGCGGTCAAGTCGCTGGGCTACTTCTGGCTCATGACCTTCGTGGCCCTGGTGATCGGGCTGACGGCGGTGCACCTGACCAAGCCCGGCGTCGGCGTCATCCTTCCGCCCCCGGACCCTCACGCCGCGATCCCCAAGGCCGCCCCGACCACCTTCGGCGGCTTTCTCGAGCACATCGTCCCCACCAGCATCATCCAGGCCGCCGCGGAGAACGAGGTGCTGCAGGTGGTCTTCTGGGCCACGCTCTTCGGCATCGCGCTGACCCAGGTGCGGGGCAAGCCGAGGGAGACGATGCTGGAGTTCTGCGAGGGACTCACCCAGGTGATGTTCCGCTTCGTGGGCATCGTCATGAAGTACGCGCCGATCGGCATCGGCGCGGCGATGGCGGTGACGGTAAGCCACAGCGGGATCTCGGTGCTCCGGAACCTCGGGCTCCTGGTCGCCACGCTGTACGGGGCGCTGGTCGTGTTCGCCCTGGTGGCGCTGATCCCGATGGCGCTGATCGCCCGGATTCCACTCCGACGCTTCATCCGGGCGGTCAAGGATCCGGCCATCATCGCCTTCACGACGACCAGCTCGGATGCCGCCCTCCCCCTCGCGATGGAGCGGATGATCGAATTCGGCGTGCCCCGGCAGATTGTCGCGTTCGTGATGCCGACGGGGTATTCCTTCAATCTCGACGGATCCACGCTCTATCTGGGCGTGGCCTCGCTGTTCGTGGCCCAGGCCGCCGGGGTCGAGCTCACGCTGGCCATGCAGCTCCAGATGATGCTCACCCTGCTCATCACCAGCAAAGGCATTGCGGCGGTGCCGCGGGCCTCCTTGGTGGTGCTCTCCGCGACGCTCACCGCGTTCGGGTTGCCGCTCGAGGGAATCGCCGTGATCCTCGGCGTGGACGAGCTGATGGACATGGCGCGGACGATGGTGAACCTGGTGGGTAATTGCCTTGCCACCGCCGTCATGGCGCGGTGGGAGGGAGAGCTGGGCCCGGAGCTCGCCCCGGGAACGCTGGCCGGACGACCGGAGCCGATCGCGCTGGAGCGCACCGGCACCTGACCGCGCGGGCCGCTCGCGGACCTGCATTCTTTTCCACCGAGGACACGATGATCGGCAGATGTATCGGGTCGGGCTTTCTCTTCCTGCTCGCCACGGCTCCCCTCGCCGCGCAGCGCACCACGACCCCCGCCGCGGCTCCGGCCGCCCCCCGCTCCGCACCGCTCACCAACCTTCGCTACGACGTGACGTTCGACTCGGCCACCGCGGCCCAGCGGACGATCAAGGTGGGCCTCGCAGCCGACGTGAGCGGGACCGGGCCGGTGCTCCTGTCGCTGCCCGCCTGGACCCCGGGCGCGTACGAGATCACCAACTTCGCGCGCTGGGTCTCCAACTTCACCCCGACCGCCGGTGGCAAGCCGCTGGACTGGGACAAGCTGGACTACGACACCTGGCGAATCCAGGCGGCCGGCGCCAAGGAGATCACGGTCACCTTCGACTATCGGGCGGACACCCTCGACAACGCGATGGCGTGGGCCAAGCCCGATTTCGCCTTCTTCAACGGCACCAATCTCTTCCTGTATCCCGAGGGGCGTCCCTTCGACTTTCCGGCGACGGTCCGGATCCATACCCAGAACGGCTGGCAGGTGGCGACCGGAATGGCGCCGGGCTCCGAGCCAGGGACCTACAAGGACACCAACTATCACGACCTGGTAGATCGTCCGTTCCTGGTTGGGCGCTTTGAGATCGACAGCACCCAGGTGGCCGGCCACCTGACCCGCCTCGCGAGCTATCCGACCGGCTCGCTCACCGGGCCGGCGCGCGCCCTGCTCTGGGATCAGATCGGGAAGGTGATCCCGGCAATGGCGGCCGTATACCAGGAGACGCCCTGGCGGGACTACTCCGTCTTCACCGTCTTCACCCGCGAGCAGCAAGGTGGCAGCGCGCTCGAGCACGCCAATTCCCACCTGGGGATCTATAGCCCGCAGTTCGTGGGCACGCCGCTGCTCGCCAGCATCACGGCGCACGAGATCTTCCATGCCTGGAACGTCAAGCGACTGCGCCCCCTCGACATGTGGCCCTATCACTACGACCGGCCGCAGGAGACCACCTGGCTGTGGGTGAGCGAGGGCATCACCGACTACTACGCCGACCTCGCGCTGGTGCGCGGCGGCGTGGTGGATTCGACGGTGTTCCTCAATCTCACGCAGGGCAAGATGAACGAGGTGGCGGAGGCGCCGCCCACCGCGCTGGAGGACGCCTCGCTCTCGACCTGGATCGGTCCCACCGACGGCAGCCGCTACCTCTACTACCCGAAGGGGTCGCTCGCGGGGCTGATGCTCGACATCCTGATCCGGGACGGCAGCGACAACCGCTACTCGCTGGACGACGTGATGCAGCAGCTCTATCGGGCCGACTACAAGAAGGGCCACGGCTTCACACCCAAGGACTGGTGGGGCACCGTGACCCGGCTCGCGGGAGGGCGCTCATTCACCGACTTCGAGGCCAAGTACGTCAACGGCCGCGAGCCCTTCCCCTGGTCCGACATCCTTCCGCTGGCGGGACTCCACCTGGTATCCGACACCGTGCGCGCGCCGCAGGTAGGCATCGGCATGACTCAGGACACGGCGGGCGTCCCGGTCATCACCCAGGTGATGCCGGGCGGCGTGGCGGACCAGGCCGGCGTCAAGCAGGGCGATCGGCTGATCGCGCTGGGCGACGTGGCGATCAGCGACTCGACCTTCGATGCCGCGTTCCGGCGCAGCTTCGGGCGGAGCGAAGGCGATACCCTGAAGATCAAGGTGCTGCGGGGGAGGGATACTCTGAACCTGAACGGCAAGATCCGCCTGGTCGATCACACCGAGGAGCACCTCGAGGCCGATTCCACCGCGTCGCCCAAGGCCGCCCGCATCCGGGCCGGGCTGTTCCGCGGCCGGGGGAGCTGAGACTACCTCAGGTAAAGAGGAGAGGCAGATCGGCGGCAGAAAGCGGCCGGGCATCCATCGTGAGCCCGGCCGCTTCGGCTGCCCGCCCCAGAACCTCCTCGGCTGACACGCCGGCGGCGCGAAGCTCGCGGATCCCGGTGTCGCCCGCGGCCTTGCTCAGCTTGGCTCCGTCGGGTCGGTGCAGCAGCGGGTGGTGCAGATACACCGGCGGCTCCTCCCGGCCCAGCAGCCTGCCCAGCGCGATCTGCCTGCCGGTCGAGCTCACCAGATCGGCGCCGCGCACCACCAGATCCACGCCCTGCCGCACGTCGTCCACCACGACCGCGAACTGATAGGTCCAGTTGCCGTGGCGATCCCGCAGGAGGAGGTCGCCACACTGAAGCGCGGGTGTCTGCTCCTGCTCGCCCAGCAGCGCGTCCGCGAAGCGCTCGACCATGTCGTCGAGCCGGAGCCGCTGGCCTCGGTCGGGCCCCGCCGCCAGCCCACGATCCCGGCAGCGGCCGGGATAGCGCGTCTCCAGGTGGGGCACGTCGCCGGCCTCGCGCGAGATGTCTCGGCGGGAACAGTCGCACGCGTAGACGAGGCCGCGCTCCTCCAGCGCCGCGAGCGTGTCGAGATACATCGCCGTCGCGTCTCGCTGGCGCGTGGGGCCCAGGTCGGGCGCCAGGCCGAGCCACGCGAGGTCCTCGAGCAGCGCAGCCTCATATTCCGGCCGGCATCGTCCGCGGTCGTGGTCCTCGATCCGGAGCAGCACCCGACCCTCGAGCGCGCGCGCGAGGCCCCAGACCCAGATGGCATTCACGACGTGGCCGAGATGGAGATAGCCCGTGGGACTGGGCGCGAAACGAGTGAGAGGAGCGCGAGGGAGTCGGGCCTCGAGGGCGCCGAGCGCGACCGGCGGCATGCCGAAAGATCGCGACGATGGCGCTCTTGCGCGATCCCGATGGCGGCCGTACATCATCCCTTCACGCCAGCCACGAGATGCGCGATGCCGGCACCAGGCGACCGTACGCCGTTCGAACTGGTCGACGAGGGCCACGGACGCTACGGATCGTATCGAGGCAGGGACCGGCGCCGGATCCACCCGCGCGTGAGCGTGAGTGATCGGCTGACCGAAGCCCGGCGGGGTGCGTGGTCCGCCGTCGCGCTTCGCGTGGTGCTGGTGCTGGTGGTGTGGTCGCTGACGGCGGCCCCGGCGCTCCAGGGATCCCACCCGATGGCGGCGCTGCTGTGCCCGCTCGGCTACCTGGTGCTCGAAGGCGCGGGGCTCGCCCTGGTGCTGGCTTACCTCACCGCCCTCGCCCGCGCCGCGTCGAAGTAGGCCGCCGGCCGGTCCCGCTCATCCATCCTCGACCCGAGTCAGAATCCCGCCCCACGACGAGTCCCGAGGGCGACCGCCTCGGAACTCGAAATGCTCATCCAGCAGAATCCTGCGGGTAAATTCCCAGGTGGGACGGCCCTGCAGCCGGTGCCGGAGGACCTGCGGCACCAGCTCGGCGGCGACAAGCCATACCCCGGGCTCGACTCCGGGGTAGAGATCGCCCCACTGGGGTCGTAACCGGGCCTCTCGTCTTGGCATCGCTACCGCCGCGTCAGGAATGGTACCAGGCCCCGAACCTGACCGGCTCGGGTGGCTCACGACACAATCGACCCTCTGAGGCCGCGGGGCTAGGTCGCAGGTCACACCGAGGTACCGGGATGAGCGTCCGAAGCGTCGTCATCAGCAGCCTGAGCGAGCTGATCGCCCAGGTCACACCCTCCGACCCCGACCTGGCGACCGGCCGGCGCCGGAGCAAGGTGGTCTATCGCGGCGCGGCGGATGCGTCCTGGCCGCTATACACCAGCCTGGATACGCTGGGCGGCGTAAGTCCGCCCCACAGCAAGGCCGACCTGGAGGAGCACATCCTCCGGAACTTCATCCGCTACGCTCGGCCCCACCTGGGGACCACGCCGGTGGACGAGTGGGAGATCCTGGTGTCCGCCCAGCATCACGGCGCACCCACCCGACTCCTGGACTGGACCTATTCGCCGCTCGTCGCGGCGCACTTCGCGACCATCCGCGGCGCGCCGGGTGTGGACCGCGCCGTGTGGCAGCTCGACTGGAAGGCACTGCACCGCCGCTTCGGCGTGCCCGAGCTGGTGCTGCAGATCGAGGATCTGCGCGACGTCTTCGGCCCGGAGCAT
>DASSML010000090.1:0-3013 GCA_035688895.1 Gemmatimonadales bacterium | reverse complement strand
CGCGAGGTCGGCGGGCCGCCGGGTTCCGCCCCGATGGGCGGGATCCGTTCACGACACCTCGGACCTCTTGTTCTTCGCGTTGCGGGCCTCGGCGTCGTCCGAGGCCACCTTGGCACCGCTGGCGAAGATCTCCTCGGGGGTTCGACCGAAGATTGATGTAAGGTCGAACCGATCCTCGCTCAGGCGGCGACCGGGAACCCCCACCGATCGACCTTCGCCCAGAACTGGCTCCATCGTTCCGGTGTGTAGCTCAAGGCCCGCAGGCTCAGCACCACCGCCGCACCGCCCTCCGTCCACTTCATCCCCGAGCCACACAGTCGCTGCTTGACGATCACCTTACAGGCCGCCTCCGTCACACCGCTGCCGATCGGCTCGTTCGCCGCCACTCGACTGGCGTAGTCCATCCGGCCCATCCCACCCTGATTCGTGAAGTACGTGATCGCCCGCTGCACGTCCTCGTTGCCCTTGGCCCAGGGCCGCTCTCGGGCCAGCGACCGCAACCGTTTCAGGACCCACTCGGCCCCGCCCGGGTCGTGCTTCAGTCGGTGACACGCCTCCTCCAGCCATGCCTCCTTGGTGCGGGGTTGGCCCCGGTACAACACCACCGCCGCCTTGCCCAGGTACTCCGCCGCATGCCAGAAGTCGGTCACCTGCACATCGGTGTGCTGCCGGAGGAAATCCCAGTTCCCGTTGGCCCCGTCGGCGATCCCCACGTAATGGGCGTCGGGGCACTTCGCCTTGGCACGGGCGATCTCCGCCTCCAGGTGGCCCAGGAACTTCGCCCTGCCGTACTCGGGGGTCGCCCCCAGGGAGATCGTGTGCTGCCGCTCGCCCTGCGAGTCGTAGAAGGCCAGGGTGCCGACCATCGCCTCCCGCCAGCCGTCCTCGCACATCAGCGTGCAGGTCCCGTCCAAGCTGATGGCCACCGTGCTCGGGGGCTCGTCAAACTTCGGCAGGGTGTAACTCCAGTCCTCCTCCTTGGCCAAGGCCACCGCTGCCACCGCATCAGCGACGTCCTGGATCAGGCAGCGGGAGACGACCCGGCCGTGATTCTCCTCCAAGTCGATCTGGACCCGGGGCGAACTGAACTCGGCGTACTTGTGCGAGACGATCTTGGCGAACCGGGGTGTGGAACTGACGACGATGCGGGCGTCCCGGTCGAGCGGGCAGTAGGTCGGGCCGCCCTGGGGGCTCTGATAGACGTGGCGGGCGACGGTGGCGACGCCGTAGGGGGTCTGATAGTCCTTCTCGACTGGCCCCTTGCTGGGGAACTTGACCGGCCCGACGGTGATGGGCGCGCCGTCGGTGTCGAACTGGCGTAATCCCTCGGCGGTGGCCAGGACTCCGGCCTCATTGAGCCGGTGTTGGAGGACCTCCTCGAAGTCCAGCATGGAGTCGTTGTAGGGGACCTCGACCTGGAGGATGAAGGAGGTCGGCGTCCGGGTGGTGATCGTGGCGTTCATGGTTCCAGTCCCTCGGGTGAAGACTGGAAGTTACGGCAAGGGCAGGATTTGAGTCTACATCATTCCTCGGTCGAACCCCGTCAGCAGAATCTGTGGGTGCGTTTCGGCTCGGGAAGACGACCAAGGTTGTGGAGGAGAGCCAGTTTCGCCACTTGAGGGCTTCGAAAACCGTACGACTTCCTCGTCACGAGTTTGACCTTGTTGTTCAGCCCCTCCACGGCCCCCGACGAGATTTCACCCCGAGCCCGGAACCAGTTCAGGATCAACCCCCGGTGAGTCCGGATCGTCCGGCCGACCTTCTTCATCGGCTCCAGTCGCGAGCGCATCACCCGGCCCGTCCACTCGTCCAGGAACTTCCCCGCCCAGGCCGCACTCTTGTATTCCCAGAGCCGCTGGAAGTCCTCCCGCAGTAGATAGGCCCGTACCGTCCGTAAGTTGTACTTCAACAACTCCGACAGCTTCACCGTCTGCTTCTCCGTCAGGTTCTCCGGCCGCTTCAGGAAGCACCACCGTGACCGCTTCAAGACCGGCTCGTAGCCGTCCCGCTTCAGCCGCTTGACCTCCTCCGCTCGGATCTCATCGAGGGCCTTGCCGAACTTCTGCATGACGTGGAACCGGTCGAGCACGTGGACCGCTTGGCCCAGGTATTCGGCGATCCCGTTGAGGTAAGGCTTCCACATGTCGCTGCACACGTACCGGACCCCCTTGCAGGTCACCTCGCCGAGGCCCGCCAGGCACGAGCGCAGGCTCGCCTCGGTCCGCTCCTCGGCCACGGCCAGGAGCCGCCGCGCGTCGCCGCCGATGTCGTAGACGAGCGTCAGGTACCTGTGCCCACGGCTCCAGGCGACCTCGTCGATGCCCAGGGCCATCACGGCGCTCAGGTCGCGGTGCGCCAGGCCCCATTCGACGGCGTGCCCCACCGCCCGGAAGACGCTGTCCCAGGACGTGCGGAAGATTGCGGCCACCTCGCTCCAGCTCAGCCGCTTGGCCCAGGTCGCCAGGAACCAGCGGTAGGATGTGGTCAGCTGATTCTTGCCATCGCACCAGGGGACCATCTCGACGGTAACCCCGCACCGTCGGCAGTCCACGCGCCGCATCCGGTAGGCCAAGTACACCACGATGCCCCAGAGCGGCACGAACTCGAAGTGCCGCTCGTCCAGGCGGTCATACGCCGGGCCGGGGCGTCCGCAACCGGAGCAGAACGGCCTGCCGTTCTTCCTCGGGAGCACCTGGACCACCAAGGTCGGGCCTGCGTCGCGCTTCTCCAGGCGGGCTTGGCCATAGACGAACGACTTGAACTTCTCCACCCGATTGAGGATCGTCTGGATACGCATCCTGGGGTACTCCCGGTTCCGATGAAGCGTGGTAACTCCATCATGGCCGGGGGCTGTCCCAGGATGTGATCCTTCCTCTCAAGGCGGTTTCGTCTGCCGCGTACTCACCCACAGATTCTGCGGAAGAGCCATTCTTGTAGAACCCGTTTATTCAACGATCTGGCGGTGGCCACGTGATCGTTGATCCTGCCGGTCCGCTTCGGTCGCGGCTTCTTC
>DASSML010000089.1:0-2145 GCA_035688895.1 Gemmatimonadales bacterium | reverse complement strand
CTGTCGCGCGACGGCTCGCTCCTGGCCTTCACCAACGGCGGCTTCGACGCCAGCGTGTACTACGACGTCATGCTGCGGAAGACCGAAGGCGGTGAGGCAGCGCGGCTGGGCCAGGGCCAGGCCGCCGGGTTCTCGCCCGACGACAAGTGGGTTCTGGCCTTCATGTCGACGACACCGGCCAGGCTGGTCCTCTATCCCACGCGAGCCGGCGCCGAGCGTCGGATCCCCATCGACCCCTTCGAGGGGATCGGGTCGGCCGATTGGTTCCCCGACGGACGATCGATCCTGTTCTGCGGGAACCGGGCCGGGGAAGCCTCCCGCTGCTGGATCCAGCCCGTCGAGGGCGGCAAGGCGACGGCGGTCACGCCGGAGGGAACCGACAGGGGGCTAGTCTCGCCTGACGGCCGAGAGCTCGTGGCGTTCAGTCTGTCGCTGGGCTACCGGCGGTATCCGGCTACGGGGGGCGACGGCCGTGTGATCCCGGGTCTCACGCCCGAGGACCGGATCGCGGCGTGGAGCAGGGATGGGCGGGCGGTAGTGGTCGGGAGCACGAATTCGCCCACTCTCGACCGTGTGGACCTCGCCACGGGCCGTCGGGAGCCGCTCGTCACCCTCGGGACCGAGCCTCCCGGTCCTCGATCGCGGCCGGTCTTCTTCGCCGCGGCGGACGACCCCCACGTCTACGCCTACGTCGCGGCGATCTATGTCTCTCAGATCTACACCGTAGACGGCGTGCGATGAGGCAGATGGCCCGACGCCTGTCGATCGCCCTGGCCGAGCTCATCGGGGTGCAGAACGTGTTCCGGCGGTTGCTCTGCCATCGGGGGATGCAACGATGAGGAAGATCCTGCGCTATGCCGGCTGGACGCTCGGTGCGGCTCTCGCCGTGCTGCTGCTGGCCGGGGCCGCGCTCTACGGGTACACCGGCCGCCATTTCTCCCGGAAATGGTCGGTTGCGGGGCACGCGCTGACCATCCCGACCGATTCCGCCGCGATCGCCCGCGGCCGCCACGTCGCGACCGCGATCTCGCGATGCCAGGGCTGCCACAAGGAAGACTTCGGCGGGCAGGTCTTCATCGATGTCCCGCCGGTCGCGTTCCTCTATGCGGCCAATCTGACGAGCGGGCGCGGCGGGGTGGGCGGTCGGCTCAGCGACCTCGACTGGGAGCGCGCCATCCGCCACGGGGTGAAGCCGGACGGGTCGCCGCTGCTCTTCATGCCCTCCCAGGAGTTCACGCTGTTGAACGACGAGGACACGGCGGCCTTGATCGCCTTCCTCAAGACTCTGCCGCCGGTGGATCGCGAGCCGATGGCCAATCGGGTCGGTCCGGTCGGCCGGGCGCTATATGCCAAGGGGGACGTCGCGCTGGTCCCGGCGGAGCTGATCGACCAGACCGCCGCGCACCCGGGGATGGTGCCCCCCGGCGTTACCGTGGAGTATGGCCGCTATCTGATCGACGTCGGCGGTTGCCGGGGATGCCACGGGCCGGGGTTGTCCGGCGGGCATGTTCCCGGGACGCCTCCCGACTGGAAGCCGGCGGCGAACATTACCCCAACGGGCATCGGACACTACAAGGAGGCGGACTTCTTCCGCGCCCTCCGCGAGGGCAAGCGCCCAGGGGGCGCCCCGATCGACTCGTTCATGCCCTTCGAGTACACCAAGTACCTCACCGACGACGAGATCCAAGCCCTGTGGCTGTATCTGCGCACCGTGCCACCCAAGCCCTTCGGGGGACGATGAGGGGTCCTGGCCACTCCTCGCCCTCCCGTTCCCCGAAGCGCACATTTCCGCCCGAACCCCTCGGATAGACGAAGTTTCCAGGCAACCCCCTCGGCCATGGTCGAGGAGGAGGCTCGACGGTGGGACGACTCGGCGTCGTTCAGGGAGTCGGGCCAGGGTCGGACAGAAGCGCCTCGAACCCCGGACGTCCCTGGAGCGCCCGAAATGCCGGGTCCAGCCTCAGCCACGCCCGCGACACGTAGAATGGCCTCCCGAGCAGGTCCTTCAGCAGCTCAACCGCCTGGTCCGGCTCCCCGGTGAGCACGTAGATCCTGGCCAGCTGGAGCTCGACGTAGGCCGCATTGATCGCGTCCTGGCTGATCGGCAGCAGCTCCGCACCCCGGCGGCCTTCACGGATCGCCTCC
>DASSML010000088.1:0-7308 GCA_035688895.1 Gemmatimonadales bacterium | reverse complement strand
TCCGCCAGGAGCGCCGCGCCATCGAGATCCACCAGGTCTACCAGTGGGGTGAAGTGGGCCGCGGCGGTGATGCAGATGGAGCTTTCGATCATGCAGCCGACCATGACCATCATCCCGTGCGCCCGGGCCACCGCGATCATTCTGAGCGCCTCACGCAGGCTGCCGCACTTGGCCAGCTTGATGTTGATACCGTCCACGCATCCGACCAGCGGGGGAATGTCGCTGGCCACCAGACAGCTCTCGTCCGCGATGACCGGGATCTCGGCGCGCCGGGTGATCTCGGCGAGGCCGCGCAGCTCGGTCGGGGGCAGTGGCTGCTCCAGCGAGGTGACCCCGAATTCCTTCAGCACCGGCAGCATCGCGATCGCCTGCTTCAGGGTCCAGCCCCCATTGGCGTCGACCCGGATTTCCTTGTCGGTCGCGTCCCGGATGGTGTGTAGCACCTCGAGATCGCGATCGGTGCCGACCTTGATCTTGAGGATCGGATACGGCTCGGCCTCCCGGACCTTGAGGCGGAGCCGGTCGGGGGTATCGAGGCCGATGGTGAAGGTGGAGCGTGGCGCCCGCGTCGGGTCGAGCCCCCAGAGCCGATAGACGGGCACGCCCAGCCGCTTGCCGACGAGGTCGTGGAGCGCCGAGGACAACGCGGCCCGGGCCGAGGGATTGCCGTGGAGCGCCAGCTCCCAGCGGCGCTCGGTCTCCTCGACATCCAGCGGATCGGACGGCATCGCCGCCGCGTAGGCGTCGAGCGCCTCCATCACCGTCTCCGGGGTCTCGCCATAGAACCGACTCGGCGCGGCTTCGCCCCAGCCCTCGTGACCATCCGCGTCGCGCAGGCGCACCCACACGGTGCGGTTGTCGCTCTGGTTGCCACGCGCGATGATGAACGGGTGCCGGGTCCTGAGCTCGAGGAACTCGGCTTCCATGTGCAGATGATCGGTCATGCGCTCCTCGGGGTCATCCGTCCAGGGCGGCGAGATGGGCCAGCACGCCGTCGGCCAGCCGGGTGGGCACGTACCCGCCCTCGAGCAGGCCCACCACCGGCGCGCCGGGCAGGCGTTCGCGGAGCCGAATGGTCAGGTCGCGATAGTGCCCGGGCTCCAGGGTGAAGCCGCCGAGCGGATCGCCGGCCATGGCGTCGAACCCGGCCGACACCAGCACCAGCTCCGGCGTCCAGCCTTCGGTGGCCGCGACGATCGCGCTCCACAGGTCGTCCACGTACTGCGCGGCGGGACGGCCCGGCCCGCGCGGAACGTTGAAGACGTTGCCCAGGCCACGCTCCTCCGCCATCCCGGTGCCCGGATACCATGGGTGCTGGTGCAGCGAGACATAGCGCAGGCTGGGGTCGCGCTCCATGAGCGCCTGCGTGCCGTTCCCGTGGTGCACGTCCCAGTCCACGATCAGCACGCGCTCGCGGCCCGCCCGCTGAGCGTGTCGGGCCCCGATGATCACGTTGTTCAGGAGGCAGAAGCCCATCCCCTTGCCGGCGAGCGCGTGATGCCCCGGTGGGCGGGCGGCGGCAAAGGCGTTGCCCCGCCCGGCGTGCGCGTGATCGACAGCCGCGAGCAGCGCGCCCGCGGCCCCGACCGCGGCGGCCCAGCTCGCGTCGTTGAGGATCGTGTCCAGAAAGAGCGCCCCCCCTCCCCGGGCGCTCATGGCCTCCAGGCTTCGGAGATACGAGTCGGGATGCACGGCGCGCAGCGCATCCAGCGGCGCGCCCGGAGCCTCGATCACGTCGGCGGTGACGTCGCGCCGCGCCCGGTCCAGCAGGACCCGGAGCCGCGCGGGGCTTTCGGGGTGGTCGGGACCGGGATCGTGACGGAGGCAGTCGGGATGGGTGAATACAGGAATCACCGTCAGCGCCTCGTGAGCCGCCGGAGCGCCTCGGTGTCGGCCTGGAGATCGCGGCGGGCCTCGGCGATCTCCTCGAGCCGGCGGCGCTGGCGCCGCCACGACCACAACACCACCCCGGCGCCGGCCAGCAGCGCGCCACCCGCCAGTGCCAGACCCGGGCGACGCGCCCAGATCCCCATTCCCAGCAGCGCGACGCCGTCGAGCAAGAGGACGGCCGCGGCGCCCAGCACCAGCACCCGGCCGGCGGACGGTGGCACCGCCACGGCCTATCGGACCGGCCGCCGCTTGCGAGCGAGGACGATGAGGCCCGCGTTCGGAACCACCCCCGCGTCGGCCAGCGACACGTCGTCCGACTGCTCCGCACCCCGGTACTTCACCAGGTACCCCGACGGGTCACGGGTGACGCGGGTGGCCTCCAGCGCCTGGCGCTTGAGCTCGCCCAGCGTGGCGGCGGCGGGAAGCTGGAGCGGCACCTCGTCCCATGCATCCGTGACCATGACGCGCACCGGCACGAGCGCCGTCATACCCGCTGCTCCGCGGGTGTCGGCAGAGTCGAGAGAAACCGATCCACGGCCTGGTCGAAGAGCAGGGTGCTGGCGCGGACCAGGGTCGTGCCCGCGTCGGCCCGGACCGCGAAAGCGATCTCCTCGCCGCCCTGCCCCCGCAGGGCGAGCCAGGTCGGACCTTCCTTCTCGGGAAACGCGGCCTGGTTGGGAACCCGCTCGGCGAAGAACCGCTTGGCTCGACGCAGCACCTCCGCGCCATCCAGCGTCGTCACGACCTGAAAGACCATGTCGGCAGCTCAGGGTTGAGGAACCTGCGTGGGGTCGGGGGAAACATATACCTCCCTGGCCTGCACCGCCGCCTCGAAGCGGGCGGGCCGCCGGAGCAGATCGCGGAGCCTCGGCGGACGTCGCAGCACCAGCACCAACTCTCCCTCGGGCGGCTCGGCGACGCCCTCGACGGTGAGGAAGGCGGGCAGAGTGGCCTCCGACGGGACCGCGACCCGGTACACCCGCCCGCGCCAGAGCAGGCGCCGTTCGGCCGGCAGTTCATCTACCGACGCGTCGACGAACACATCGTCGTCCACCTGGTAGCGGTCGGAACCGGCGGGCTCACCGTCGAGAAAGAACAGCGGATCGAACGGCTCGCCGTCCTGACGGGCGAAGTTCTGCTCGGCGGCGCGGTCGTAGGCTTCGAGGTCGGGGGCCCGGGCCCGCCACTCGAGATGGTGGCGGAGCTCATGCGTCAGCGTCTCCCAGGCCTCGGCGCGCCAGTCGAAGCCCGGGTCGATGCGCGCGAGCGCCTGAAATGAGCCGTAGTAGAGGACGACCCGGCTCTGAATCCCCTCGGTCGCGCCATCGATCGCCGGCAGGGGGATGCACTCGCCGAGCGTGAAGATCTCGTCGCGAGTGGGATGCGGGACGGTGCGCGAGGAGACCGCGACTTCGGCCACGCCTTCGAGGAACTCGGCGGGGACCTCCTGCTCCATGCGGTGAATCATCCCCTCGAAGTCGTCCTGCCGCATCGCCGCTCCGTCGGCGCTAGAGCCGCTCGGCCACGAAGTCCGCCACCCGGTCGAGGCCGACCCGCTCCTGCTGCATGGAGTCGCGGTGCCGCACGGTGACGGTGCGGGCCTGCAGCGTCTCTCCATCGACCGTGATGCCGAACGGCGTGCCCGCCTCGTCCATGCGGCGATAGCGCCGCCCGATGGCGCCGCTGTCGTCGTAGAAGGCGGGGAACCGACGCTTGAGGTCATGGTAGAGCTCGGTGGCGAGCTCGGGCATCCCGTCCTTCTTGACCAGAGGGAACACGCCCGCCTTGATCGGTGCGACGGCGGGGTGGAAACCGAGCACCACCCGGGTCTCGCCCTCGACCTCTTCCTCCCGATAGGCATCCACCAGGAGCGTGAGCGTCACCCGGTCGGCGCCCGCCGAGGTCTCCACGATGTAGGGCAGGTACCGCTGATTGGCCGCCTGGTCGAAGTACTCCAGCTTCTTCCCCGAGTACTCCTGGTGCCGACCCAGGTCGAAGTCACCCCGGTTGTGGATGCCCTCGATCTCCTGCCACCCAAAGGGAAACTGGTACTGGATGTCGAACGCGGCGCGGGCGTAGTGGGCCAGCTCGTCGGGGCCGTGCTGATGCCATTGCAACCGGGCCGGCGTGAGGCCGAGGTCCCGGTGCCATTGCATCCGCCACTCGCGCCAGCGCTCGAACCACTCGGCGTCGGTGCCCGGCTGCACGAAGAACTGCATCTCCATCTGCTCAAACTCGCGGGTCCGGAAGATGAAGTTCCCCGGGGTGATCTCGTTCCGGAACGCCTTGCCGATCTGGGCGATGCCGAAGGGAATCCGCTGCCGGGAGCTCTGCATCACATTGAGGTAGTTGACGTAGATCCCCTGCGCCGTCTCGGGCCGGAGAAAGACCACCGCCGCCTGCTCCTCCACGGGCCCCATGAAGGTCTTGAACATCAGATTGAAGAGCCGCGGCTCGGTCAGCGTGCCGCGACTGCCGCAGACCGGGCATTGCGCGTCCGGCTGGCCCGGCGTGCCCTTGATGCGGGGATCGTCGGCCCGGAAGCGGTTCTTACAGTGCTTGCAATCCACCAGCGGATCGGTGAAGCCGGCCACGTGCCCCGACGCTTCCCACACCCGCGGATGCATCAGGATGGCGGCATCGAGCCCCTCGATGTCGTCACGAGCGTGCACCATCGCGCGCCACCAGCGGTCCTTCACATTCTTCTTGAGCTCGACCCCGAGCGGCCCGTAGTCCCACACCGAGCCGAGTCCACCGTAGATCTCGGAAGACTGGAACACGAACCCCCGGCGCTTGCAGAGGGAGACGAGCTTGTCCATCAACTGGGTATCGGCCATCGCAGGACGCTGGTGTGAGGGATGGGTGCGCGAGAGGGGGGAAACATAGGGGGAGCGGGTGGGCGGAAGGAAGCGGATCAGGGCCCATCACGAAACAGAGTCGCAACATATTGTATTACAATAGCTTATAGCTTTTACTTAAAGCGTTGCCTCAAGTGAGGCTACCGCCGCTGACCAAGGTAGTGCCGCACGATCAGCTCCCCGTGTGCCCGCGAGTTCTCGATGAACAGCCGGTTCGCGTCGTTCCCGCTCGCCATCACGCCGGCCAGATAACAGCCAGGCACGCTGGTCTCCATCGTGCCCTCGTCATGCGACGCAATGCCGGTGAGTGGGTCCACCGGCACGCCCAACGCCTGCAGCAGCGACGTATCGGCGTGGTATCCCGTCATCGCCAGGACCGCGTCGGTGGGCAGGCACTCCACCGCGCCGCCGTCCGACGCGATCTCCACCTCTGTCGGCGTGATGGCACGCACCCGGGAATGCCAGCGCACGGCGATGCTCCCTTCCTTCACCCGATTGGTGATGTCGGGCAGGACCCAGGCCTTGACCGTGCGATCGAAGCCCTCGCCGAAGTGGACCAGCGTGACCGTCGCCCCGGCGCGCCAGCACTCGAGCGCGGCATCGACGCTGCTGTTCCCCGCCCCGATCACCACCACGCGCCGGTGCCAGTAGGGGTGTCCCTCGGTGAAGTAGTGGTGGACATGGGGCAGGTCCTCACCGGGGATGCCCAGGTAGTTCGGATTGTCGAAGTAGCCGGTTGCGAAAACGACGGCCCGGGCGCGGCAGGTGGTCTCGTCATGGGGGCGGCGCACCTGGGCCACGAAGCCGTCCTCGTCGCGCGCCACGTCGACGACCTCGTGGCCCGGTCGGATGTCGAGCTGGTAGTGCTCCGCCACCCGCCGGTAGTACAGCAGCCCATCCTTCCGGGTGGGCTTCTCGAGGCTGGCGATGAAGGGGACGCCGCCGATCTCGATCCGCTCCGGGGTCGAGAAGAAGGTCATGCCCAGGGGGTAGCGCTCGATGGTCGACACGATCGTCCGCCGATCGAGCAGGACGCAGGGCACGCCCGCCTGTCGGGCGGCGATGCCTACCGCGAGCCCGATCGGTCCGGCGCCGATGACGAGGAGGTCGGTGGACTCCATGTCACCCCTCGACCTCGATGATCTGATCCCGCCGCGTCCCCACGCTCACGTACCGGGCGGGCACGCCCGAGAGCGCCTGGAGCCGATCGAGGTAGGCCCGGGCCTCGGTGGGCAGGTCGGCGAGGCGCCGGGCGCTGCCGGTGGGGCGACGCCACCCCGGCAACACCTCGTACCGGGGCCGCACCTGGCCCAGGAGCTCGACCTCGGCCGGCATCTCCTCGCACCGATCCTCGCCGAGGTCGTAGGCGGTGCAGACCGGGATTTCGTCGAAGGTGTCGAGCACGTCGAGCTTGGTCACCGCGAGGCCGGTGAGCCCGTTGACCCGGGCGGCGTACCGCACCACCGTCGCATCGAACCAGCCGCAGCGGCGAGGGCGGCCGGTGACCGCGCCGAACTCTCCGCCGAGCTGGCGGAGCTGCTCGCCGAACGGGCTGGGCGCCTCGGTCGGAAGCGGGCCGTTGCCCACCCGGGTGGTATAGGCCTTCACCACGCCGAGCACGCCGTGGATCAGGGTGGGACCGATCCCGGCGCCGACCGCTGCGCCGCCCGCGGTGGTGTTGGACGAGGTGACATAGGGATAGGTGCCATGATCCACGTCGAGCAGCGAGCCTTGCGCGCCCTCGAGCAGCACCCGGCGCCCTTCCCGCACCGCGCGGTGGACCAGGAGCCCCGTGTCGGCCGCGAGCGGGACGAGGCGCGGCGCGAGCCGCTCGAGCAGGGCGGCGTGTTCTTCGTAGGACGCCCGTTCCGAGCTCCCCATCAGCTCCAGCAGGCGGTTGGCGCGCTCCACCCGTTCCGCCAGCAGGGCCCGGGCGCACTCCAGTCGCCGCAGGTCGGTGACCCGGATCCCTCGACGTCCGTACTTGTCCTCGTAGGCGGGGCCGATCCCCCGCCCCGTGGTGCCGAGCTTCTGGCTCTTTTCACTGGCCGCGTCGAGCAGCTTGTGATAGGGGAGAACCAGGTGCGCCCGGTCGGAGACGAAGATCCGGCCCGTCGTGTCGACCTGGCGCTGGGCCAGCTGATCGAGCTCGGCGAAGAAAGTCTCGGGCTCCAGCACGACGCCGTTCCCCACCACGCACACCACGCCGGGGTGGAGGATACCCGAGGGAATCTGCCGCAGGATGAACTGGCTGTCGCCGATGACGACCGTGTGCCCGGCGTTGGCGCCGCCCTGGTAGCGGACCACCACGTCGGCCCGCTCGGCCAGCACGTCGACCAGCTTGCCCTTCCCCTCGTCACCCCATTGGGCGCCCACCACGACCAGGCAGGTGGTTCCGGCGTCGAACATGTCGGCTCTCCCCCGCTCAACGAAAAAGAGCCCCTCGCGGGGCTCCTGAATCCTCGGGCAAACGTATGCACGCCCACGGCAAAGGTCAATTCGCGGCGAGCGCGCGTCCGACCGCCTCCGCGAGGTCGAGCGAGAGTCCTTCGGGCCGGTC
>DASSML010000087.1:0-16970 GCA_035688895.1 Gemmatimonadales bacterium | reverse complement strand
GGTCCCGGAGATGCTGGTGGCTACGACGGGCTACCCCGCCGCGAGCGTCTTGGTGTAGACCAGCTGATCGTCACCGGGGGCGTAGAAATCTGGAATGACCGCGGCCCGGTGGTACCCGCGGGCCTCGTAGAAGGCCCGGGTTGGGCCGTAGTCGGCTCGTCCGGCTGTCTCCACGATGATCAGACGGGCGCGCCCGCGCAACCGGTCCTCCATGGCCCGGACCAGCGCGGTGCCGATCCCGGCCCCCTGAGCGGCCGGGTCCACGGCCATCCAGTAGAGATCGAAGGTGCCCACAGTGCACGGGGTGGGACCCCAGCAGATCCAGCCGACCAGCCGGCCGTCGAGCTCCGCGCCCAGAGCGAGATAATCGGGGGATCCGGCGACGGCGCCGTCGAAGACTTCGAGGGCCACCGGGACCTCGTCGGCGTGGAAGACCCCGACGGCCCGGGTGAGGGCCTCGATCCGGCCGCGGTCGGCCGGGGTGAGTTGTCGGAGGACCGGAGAGGTGAGGGTGCCTCCCCCGCTCACGCGGCGGAGACCCCGCTGACCAGGGCGGCGGCGGCGCTCGAGCTCTGGGAGCGCATCAGGGCTTCGTCGACCACCTGCATCACCAGGTCGTCGTAATTCCAGCCGAAGGCGCGGCCCATCCGGGCGAGCCCCGCGTTGCTGGAGAGGTCGGGGCAGGGATTGACCTCGAGCACGTAGGGCTGCCCCTCCTCGTTGAGCCGGAGGTCGACCCGCCCATAGCCCTCGCCGCCGGAGACGTACTGCCACGCATCCCGAGCCACCTGGCCGATCCGCTTGGCCAGCTCGGCGTCGACTTCGGCCGGGCACACCGGCAGGGTGCCCTCGTCCTCCGGGCTGCCCGGGATCCACTTGGCGGCGTAGCCCACGATCGGCCAGGTGCCTTCCGGCATCCCGTCGAAGCGGATCTCGGCGATCGGCAGCATCCGCTTACCCACGAACCCGACGTTGAACTCCCGCCCGGCCACGTACTCCTGGACCAGCACCTCCTCGAACTGCTCCAGCATGAGGGCGACCCGCTTTTTGAGGGCGCGCTTGGAGGTGCAGACGGCGCCGTTATCGATCCCGACGCTGGCGTCTTCGGCGGACGGCTTCACGATGGCCGGCAGCGGGAACTCGGCCGGCACCTTGTTGCCCTGCGCCAGGACGAAGGCCGGGACCGGCAGGCCGGCGGCCGAGAGCAGGGTGTTGGCGACGTGCTTGCGGTGGGCGATGGTGGTGGCCCAGTGCCGGCACCCGGTGAAGGGGACTCCGGTGAGCTCCAGGGTGCCCACCACGTAGTCCTCGAACCGGGCGTGCCCGTTGATCCCCTCGCAGAGATTGAAGACCAAGTCGGCGCGGCGGACCCGGGAGATCCAGCGGAAGTCGCCCAGGCGGACGGGGAGGAGCTCGACCTCGTGGCCGCGGCGGCGGAGGACGTCCCGGACCTCATGGACGTTTCCGACGACCGCGGCGACGTCCTGCGGGCTCCAGTCGTCGCTGCCGGCATCGTACAGGATCGCGACTCGCATCAGGCTACCTCCGCCAGGAGTGAACGGCCGCTGATCCGCCGCCACGCGATGTCGGCGACGGTGCGGATGAGGTCGTCGTAGCTCATCCCGGCCGCGCGGGCGGCCTTGGGCAAGCAGGAGTTGTCCCGCGGGTCCGGCAGAATGCCCGGCAGCGGGTTCAGCTCGACGACCATCGGGCGACCGGCGCCATCGCACCGGATATCGATGCGGCACCAGTCGCGGCATTCCAGGGCGTGGTAGGCGCCCAGCGCGGCGGCGCGTACCTGCTCGGCCAGCTCCTCGGGGATCCGGGCCGGGCACTCGAAGATCTGAAGCGGGTGGCTCGGCGAGTCCCACAGCCACTTGGCCTCGTAGCCGTAGATCGGCGGCGCACCCTTGGGCAGCGATTCAAAGTCCATGCCCACGATGGGCAGACAGCGCGCCTCCGGGCCGTTGCCGAGCACCGCGACGGTGAACTCGGGACCGGACAGATAGGTCTCGATCAGCACCGGCTCGGCGTAGGTCGCCATCAGCTTGGAGACCTGGCGGACCAGCTGGCTCCGATTGCGGCAGACGCTCCGCACGCTCACACCCTTGCCCGAGCCCTCGAAGGCCGGCTTCACGAAGAGCGGGAACGGCAGGTCCACTGCGCGCGCGTCGGCCGGGCTGTGGGCCAGGGCGAAGGGCGCGGTGGGCACGCCGTGGTAGCTCAGGACTTCCTTGGCCCGGCGCTTGTCGAGCGCGAGGCCGAGGGTCAGCGGGTCCGAGGCGTGGCAGGGCACGCCGAGGAACTCGCAGATGGCCGGGACGTGTCCCTCGCGGTTGGGACCGTAGAGTCCCTCCGCGATGTTGAACACGAAGTCGGGGCGGAGGAGCGCGAGGCGCGCGGGGAAGCTCTCGTTGGCCTCGAGCCGGTAAACCTGACCGACGGTGGAGAGCGCGGCCTCGACGGCGTCGATGGTGGCGGGCTCGTCCCACTCGGCATAGAGGTCGGGCTGCGGAAGATCGTCACGCAGCGCGCGCATGCTGGATTCGTCGGACGAAGAGGGGGAGGTGGGATCCGCCCCGGCTGGGTTAGCCGGCGCCTCGGGCTTGAGATTGAAGGCGAGTCCTATCCGAACTGCCAAAGGCACCCTCTACAAAAAAGGCCGTCCGCGAGAGACGAGCCAGGACGAGTTGGGTACGTCGACGAACCTAAAGTAAGAAAAAGGTTTCCGACGCACAATAGTTTTTTGGGGCTTCACACCTTATGAAACCCGACTCGTCCTGCCTCGCTGCCGTCGCCCGCGGAGTAGATCTCGAAGTCGGCGAAGAGCGCCGGCGCTTCCCGCTGCAGCAGCCGAAGGCAGGCGACCGCCATCCGGCGGATCTCCAGCTCGGCCCCTTCCCCGAGGCGGAGCTCCAGCATGGTCCGCCAGGCGCGGACATTCGCGCTGGCGACGATCTTCACCTCGGTCGCGTTCGGTAGCACGCTTCGTGCCGCTTCTCGGGCCATCTTCCGCCGGTGAACCCGGTCCTCCACCCACCCGTAGCGCTCCATCAGCCGCTCCACCGCCGTCACGTAGGCCTCCTGGGCCGCCTCCACCTGCGCCGTCCACGCCGCCTCGAGCCCGGGATCGCCCTGCACCGCCGGCGGCATCACGAAGGCCGCGTGGGACTCGTCCACGTAGCGCTGGGAGAGCTGGGAGTAGCCCCAGCCGGCCCGATGTCGCACCAGCTCGTGGCTGCAGGAGCGGGAGATTCCCTCGATCAGCACCACGTAGGTGCTGTGCTCGAAGACCGACCCGTGGCCCTGCCGGAGGATGTTCTGGAGGTACTCCGCGGTGCTCCGCCCCGCCGGGTTGTGCTGGCTCATGTAGCAGAGCCGGCCGGCGAACTCCGCCAGCCGCTCCCCGTCGGTCGAGTCGCCTTTCCACTGGACCGACAGATGCGACGGCTCGAGGAACTGCGGGCGGGCGAGGAGAGTGACGCGGGGCTCGCGGATGATGTCCATGGTCCTGGGTCGCTGGGGTGATGGAGCGGTGGTCGGCGCTCAGCGGGTGTCGGCCAGCTCGAGCCGGGAGCGGCCATAGCCGCCGCCGCGCTCGATCTCGCGAAGTGCCCGGGCGATGTCGTCGGGCAGCGGGGCGGCGTCCGCTCCGACCTTGAGCCGCCCGATTGCCGGCTCGCCGGCGGGAAGGATAACGCCGGGCGCGAGGATTCCGAGGGGGTCGAAGAGCTGCTTGAGCCGGCGGAAGAGGGCCACCACCTCCTCACCGTAGATCCGCCCGAGGAGTCCCGCGCGCAGGCGACCGTCGCCATGCTCGCCGGCGGGAGTGCCGCCGAGGCGCACCAGCGCCGAGGTCACTTCCTCCAGCAGATCGGCGACGGCGGCCTCCCAGCCCTGGCGCTGGATCTCGGGCAGCAGGTTCACGTGCACGTGTCCGTCACCGGCGTGGCCGAACATCACCGCGGCGATGCCGCGAGATGCGGCAGCCTGCCGCACCGCGCGAATGTAGTCCCCGGTCCGCTCCACGGGGACGCATCCATCCTCGACCACCTGGAGCGAACGCCGGTGCTCCGGGAGTCCGGCCAGGATCGGGCTCGCGGCGTGGCGCAGCGCCCAGAGCCGGGCCGCCGACGTCGGGCTCAGCGCAGTCTCCACCGACGCCGCGATCGGCCGCACAGCCTCGGCCGCGGCATCCACCGCCTGGGTCAGCTCGGCGGCATCGAAGCGCTCCAACTCGACCAGCAGAATGGCCTCGGCGTCGGCCAGCCCTTCACCTTCGACGGTTCGGCTCACCAGCTCCAGGAAGGTGCGGTCGAGGAGCTCGATCGCGGACGGCTCCGCGCCGTGCAGGGCGGCGACCGCCTTCACCAAATCGTCGAGCGACCGAAGCTCCACCCGCAGCGCCGCCCGGTGAGCCGGGATCGGGTCCAGCGCCCACTCGACGCCCACCACCAGCCCCAGCGTGCCTTCCGCACCGACGACCAGGTCGAGCAGGTCGCCGCTCGCGAGCCAGACGTCGAGGGCGTAGCCCGACGAGTTCTTGCGGGTGCGGGGAAAGCGGGCGGCGATCAGCGATGCCGCCCCGCGCAGCGCGGGGGCCAGCTCCGCCTCGAAGCGTCGGGCCGTCTCGACCGAGCCATCGCCGCTCCCACCGCCCCGGCGGAGGACGAGGAGCTCGCCGGCGGGCGTCACCAGCTCGATCGCGCGGACCCAGCGGCGGACGCTGCCGTAGCGCACCGAGCGCGCGCCCGCGGCATTGGTGGAGACCACGCCACCCGCCGTGGCCCAACGGCCGCTGGAGGGATCCGGCGGCAGCCGGAGGTCGTACTCGTCCGCGGCGGCGTTCAGCTCGCCCAGCGTGATGTTGGCGCTGGTGCGAGCGAGGCGCTCGGCCGGGAGAATCTCCAGCCGCCGCTCCAGCCTGGTGAGGTCCACCATGACGCCTTCGCCGACATTTCCGCCGCCCATCGCGCTCCCGGCCCCCCGCGGGACCAGCGGGACGCGGTGGCCCGCGGCCCATCCGATCAGCGATACCACGTCCTGCCGATCGGCGGGCACGCAGACCGCTTCCGGTACGATCCGATAGATGCCGGCGCCCTCGGCGTAGGCGGCGCGAGCGCGCGGGTCGGTGCGGTACAGACCTCGAATCGGCGGGGGAGGCAGCATCGGGAAAAGCTTACTATCTTGAGCCCTATGTCGGACACCCCGCGCGCCCAGCTCATCCACATCGACGTGGATCGCCGGCTCGGGCACGAATGGGACGAGTGGGACGGTCGCCCGCTGCCCAATCAGGGCGACTTCGACTCCGCGCCGACGCTCTTCTTCGGCTGGGCCGCCCTCGCGCTGGTGACCGTGGCCGCCATCAGTGCCGTCGCCCTCTTCCTGCTCGGGCCCCGACTCGCTTCGCTGCATTCCGCCCTGCCGGGGATCCTCTGGGGTGCGCTCGGCGCGACCGCCCTGGTCCTCGCGCTCTGGTGGGCCGCACTCTTCCTCTCTTATCGCACCGGCCGAGCGCTGCTCCCGGAGCGTCTGGCCGAGCGGGGACCCTTCCTCCGGCTGATGCGCCTCACCTCGCGCCTGGCCGGGCAGTTCGGCCGACGGGACTGGGTGGAGAATGCGGCGGTCAAGGTCTACAACGCGATGGCGCTGCTGCGAGGGCGGAAGGTGGGCACCGGCGAGCTCCTGCTGCTGATTCCCCGCTGCCTGTCACGGGAGACGCTGGACGGCGTGCTCGGCATCGCGGGGAAGTACGGCGTCCCCGTGTTCGTGGCGACGCGGGGACAGCTTGCCCGGCGGGTCATCCGGGAGCGGCGTCCCCGCGCGGTGGTCGCGGTCGCCTGCGAGCGCGACATGGTGAGCGGGCTGCACGACGTGGCGGGCAAAGTGCCGGTGCTCGGTCTCACGATGACACTGCCGGCCGGGCCCTGTAAGGACGCGGGGCTGGATCTGGGGCGGCTCGAGGAATGGGTCAGGGCGTACGTGGTATAGGCGAAGGGCGCAGGGCGAAAACCAAAGGGGACGCGCGAGAAACGCATCGCGCGTCCCCTTCACCTTTCGCCCTTCCCTGCCGCCTACTCCTGCGGCTCTTCACTCTCCTGCGGCGCGTTCGGTGCCGGCTCCTGGGCCTTCTCCGGCGGCGGCGGGCCGCCCCATCGCTTGAGCAGATCGGCGAGCTCGGCCTGGACCTTCACCGCCACCGGATGGGTCTTGGGTACCTGGCGCTCCAGCTCGCGCTCGGGCACCGAGGGATCCGCCAGCGGTCGATAGACCGTCTCCACCGTCAGCACCGCGTTGCCCGGGCGCCCCGGATCGGCCCACGCGCGTACCCGGACCACGCTGGTGCCCAGGGGCCAGCGCCGGGTGGCGTGCCCGGACGCGGAGTCGATCCAGCGACTCTCGATGTAGCCGTCCCGCGCGCGGACCCGTGCCAGCGGAATGGAGTCGCCGACCATAGCCTCCGCCAGGCGATTGGTGGCCTCCACCGGCCCCAGACGGATCTCGGTCGAGGCCGCCTCCGGCACCGGGACGATCGCCGGTCGAGTGGTCTCGGGATGACACCCGACCACCGCAACCGCCAGGGCGAGTCGGACGAGGCGCATGTCAGTGCTGATGCGGCGGGGTGTCGGCCGGATGCGAATGGGGAGGCGTGCCGGGCGGATCGACGTGGCCCGCCGGCGCCGTGGAATCGGTCGCCCCGGCGGAGTCTCCCGCGGTGGCCGGCGCCGGATGCTCGTGCGCCTCCTCGGCGTGGTCGTGGTCCTCGTCTCCCTCCCCGTGCTCCTCGCCCTCGCCATGATGGTGGTGGCCCTCCGACCGCTCGTGGAGCTCCTCCGTCAGCACCTCGCTCGGGACGCCTGCCGCATGCTCGAAGACCATTTTGCCGCCGTACACGCCGGTCGCGGTGAGGACACCCGCTCCACCCAGTCCGAGGGCCAGGGCCAATGCCCGCTCGGCCTGGCCCATCCGCGACTCGCGGAGGAGGCGCCAGAGCGCCAGCACGCCGAAGATCCCCGCGGTCACGAACGCCAGCTTCTCGTGGGTCTCCATGAGTGCGTGGACCGCCTCGCCGTGCGCGATGTGGTCCTCGGCCTGCAGTCCCGATGTCACCGCCGCCGCCGCGCCCAGCACCCCCAGCATCAGAGTCCAGAACGAAGCGATCCGAAGGCCTTCCCGCCGAGTCGCGGCGGCGAGCAGGTCGAAGAGCACGGCGGCGATCAGCAGCGCCGCCGGCAGATCGTTGAGCGCCGCGTGGAGCCGGGGCCAGTCGTAGCCGAACATCGGGTCTCCCTAGAGGGTGAGATCGCTGGGGCGGGGCGGGTCGGACGAGTAATAAAAGAACACCTCTCCCGTTAAGTACACTCCTCCAACGCTTTCCATCTATAACAGTCCCGCACGCAGCACCCCGGTGTCCCTTCCAATGTCCCGGGGGTGTCACAAGCCGACAGTAGCTAATCCCATCTGGGTGAACACGTTAGCTGGGCTCGTCATGTAGTGGTACCAACGCAACCACCCGAGGTGGAGGTAGCAGGACGGCCTCGACCTCAGCCACAAGGGGGAGTAACGCCTGGCGGTTCTTGGGGTAACTTTACGCGTTAACAAGTAGACGATCTCAGATTCTGGTGGCTTGGGGTCCTTGACCATGAAAGGATCTCACGATGAACCCGGCACTCAGATATCTCGTGCTTTCGGTAACGGCTCTCGGCGCCGCATGCGACAACCAGGCCAACGATCTGGCGGGACCCCGAGCCGCTGAGCCGGGGCCGTCGGCGCCGGCTTTGGCAGCCACCACTGCCCCGGGGCTCCTGCTCGACTCCCACGCGTTGTACTACTGCTACCATCCCGGCTCGACTCGCATCTGCGTGGTAACCCAACGCACGGTCCGAATCCGCAGCAGCATCGGTCCGGTCAACTGGACCGCATCGAAAGACCAGCCGTGGATCGCGCTCTCGGCGACTTCCGGGACCACTCCGACCACGCTGACCATTAAAGCCACGGCGGGGTACGTACCCCTTGGGGCCTCGGTTCTCGGGACGGTCACCATCACCGCCGCCGGCGCAAGGTACTCGCCCCAAAAGGTCAAGGTGGTCGTGAATTACTTTGCGGCGGCTCCGTCTCCGCCATTGCTGGCGTTCAGCGACAGCGCCATAGGGTTCTGCTACAATCCGAGCTCGACCGGAGGCTGCGTGCGCCTGGCGGAGCGCCTGCTCTTCACCAGCACCGGCGCGTCACTCGCCTGGAAGGCGGCCAGCAGCAAGCCGTGGATCGTGGTCCACCCTGACACCGCGGCGACCGACACGGATGTCCGGGTTTCAGTCGACCTCACCAAGCTCCCGCCCAGGAACGGCGCCACCAGCCTGAGCGGCGCGATCACGGTGTCCGCGTCCGGCGCCCGGAACAGTCCGCAAACCATTCCGGTGAAGCTGCAGTTCTACTCGACGCCGCCACCGCAGTAGGTGGTGGGTTCCGGGAATCGAACCGCCGCCTAAAGGCGCGAGCTCCTGGGCGACCGGCCGGTGCCCCTATGGGTGTCCTACCGGCCTCCCGCCGCCCACGATGGGCTTCACGGCCGCCCGGGAGAGTGACTTCTCGGCCTCGGAGAAACAGACCCGCTCGCGCATCTGGGCTGTCCCACCCAACGACGTCGCCGGGCCAATACCCCTCCGTGAACGCAGTCGCTTGAAACCCGTGGTTCAGGATTGCCGCAGCAAGCTCGGCGCGCTGGCGCCTGAGCATGAAGTCGTTGTCAGACATTACCCCGCCCGAGAAAGGGACATCAGTGTCCCTCGGTGTCCACGCGTGACCCCAGCCGACCACAGGTGACACCGTGGCTGTCCACGGCAGATCAACGATTTACGTGGTCTATGGGTGTAGGTGGTTGCGCCGAGTAATCATAGAACCCCCGTCCCGATTTCCGGCCATGGAAGCCCGCGGCCACCATCCGGCGGAGGAGTCCCGGCGGAGCGAAACGCGCCTCCCGGTACTCCTGGAAGAGGATCTCCCCGATGCTGAGTACGGTGTCGAGACCCACGAGGTCGAGCAGCGCGAACGGGCCCATCGGGTGGCCGCAGCCCAGCTGCATCCCCCGATCGATGTCGGGCACCGACCCCGTGCCCTCCTCGAGCGCCCGCACCGCGTCGAGCAGGAACGGCACCAGGAGGCGGTTGACGATGAAGCCGCTCCGGTCGCGGGCTACGATGGGCTCCTTGCCCAGCCGGCGGACGAACGCCACGGCCGCATCGAAGGTCTCTGCCGAGGTGGCGCGGCCGCGGACCACCTCGACCAGCGGCATGAGCGGCACCGGATTGAAGAAGTGGAGGCCGATGAAGCGCTCGGCGCGGCGGGTCGCCGTGGCGAGCTCGGTGATGGAGAGGCTGGAGGTATTGGAGGCGAAGATCGTCGCGGGCGGGCAGCGGCCATCGAGCTCCTGCCAGACGGCGCGCTTGAGCGCGGCGTCTTCCGGGACCGCCTCGATCACCAGCTCGCAGCCGCCGAGCGGCGCGAAGTCGGTGGTCCAGGCGAGCCGGGTGAGCGCGGTCTGGCGCACGGCGGCCGCGAGCTTCCCCTTGTCCACCAGCCGGTCGAGCGAGGACCGGACGGCGGCCTGCCCGCGCGCGAGGGCCGATTCGCTCACGTCGCGCACCACGGTGGCGAAGCCCGCGACGGCGGTTGCCTGGGCGATGCCGCTGCCCATGAGGCCCGCTCCGGCGACGCCGATTCGGTCGAGGGACACGATGCCGCTCCGGATCAGGGCTTGAGGGCCTTGCGGACTTCGTCGGCCAGGAGGTCGATCAGGCCGGGAGGCCGGGGCGGGAGCCGGCCACGGCCGCCGGGTCCTTGCTCGAGGTTGTCGAGCGCCCGCTCGAGGCCGAGCTGGATCCGCGTGGCCACGGGGCCGTAGCGCTTGAGGGTCGCGTAGCCGAGCCCGAGTCCGATGGGCAACGGGATCAACGCCGGCAGGGCGAATGCCCCCATCGCCAGCAGCAGCCCGCTGGTCACCACGCCGCCGCCGACCAGCGCGGCGCTCCCGGCCACCGACTCGGTCCGGACCTTCCGGGCCGTGGCGTTGAGGGCCACGTGGATGAACCCGGTCTCCAGCGCCAGCACCGTGGCGGACACCTCGTCGGCCTTGGCCAGCATGATCGGCCCGCGCCGGCCGCTGAAGGCTCCGGTGGAGCGGCGGAAGGCCGCGTGGAAGCCGCCGATCGGCTCCCAGGTGATCCGACCGGGCTGATGCCGCTGGATACAGAAGAGCTCCCGCTCCTCCATCCAGCGGATCAGCGCCTGCTCGACGGCCTCCACCTGGCCCCGGACCACCCGCTGGGCGACGATGGCGGCGGGTCCGACCGCGCGCTCCAGCACTCCCGACGGGGAGACCCCGGCGAGCCGGGTACGCTCCTCGAGCAGCGCCTGCTGGAGGTAGCGGCTGGGGATGCCGACCTCCTTGCCCAGGGCGAGGACGTCGTCGGGCGTGAGGTTCTCGCCGATGTCTCGCTCGGAGGTCTGCAGCTCCGCGGCCCGCTGG
Organism: Gemmatimonadales bacterium; assembly: GCA_035688895.1. GTDB lineage: Bacteria > Gemmatimonadota > Gemmatimonadetes > Gemmatimonadales > GWC2-71-9 > CAVVWJ01. Next base: position 6,445 of record DASSML010000087.1, on the reverse strand, counting down.
ATGATCCGCTCCAGCGCGGCCCGGTCGAACCGGGCCGGCGTTCCATCGGCCATGCTATTCCTGGGACGGCGTTCGCGACGCGGCGGTGAGCCGGAGCTGCGACATGAGGGCGGACAGATCCCCGGCGGGGAGCGCGGTGCCGGGCGGCTCGTCGCCGCTGGCGATGGCCGGGCGGGTGGTCGCGCTCTGGAGGAAGGGCTTGAACAGCTCGATGGGGATCGGGAAAATGGTGGTCGAGTTGTTCTCGGCCGCGATCTCGGTGACGGTCTGGAGGTAGCGGAGCTGGATCGCGCTCGGCTCGGTGGCCAGCGTCCGGGCCGCCTGCGCCAGCGTCTCGGACGCCTGCAGCTCGCCCTGGGCCGCGATCACCTTGGCCCGCCGCTCCCGCTCCGCCTCCGCCTGCCGCGCCATCGCGCGCTTCATCTGGTCGGGGAGATCGACGTCCTTGACCTCGACCGCGGAGACCTCGATGCCCCACGGGTCGGTCCGCTCGTCGATGATCTTCTTGAGGACGGCGTTGATCTTCTCCCGGTCGGACAGCAGCTCGTCCAGCTCGACCTCGCCCAGCACCGAGCGCAGGGTGGTCTGAGCCAGCTGGCTGGTGGCGTAGAGGTAGTCCTCGATCTCGATCACCGCCTTGGCCGGGTCGGTCACCCGCATGTAGAGCACGGCGTTGACCTTGACCGAGACGTTGTCGCGGGTGATCACGTCCTGCGGCGGGATGTCCAGGGCCACGATGCGGAGCGAGACGCGGCGCTGGCCGGCGAAGAGCGCGGGCAGGAAGATGAGCCCGGGTCCCTTGGTGCCCCAGTAGCGCCCCAGGAAGAAGGCCACGCCGCGCTCGTACTGCCGCAGCACCCGGAGGCTGGCGAAGGAGTACAGCACCGCCAGCGCAAGCGCGCCGACTATGACGTCCATGTGCTCTCCACGATCACCGCGATGCCCTGACCGCCGCCGATGCAGGCGGCTCCCAGGCCGTAGCGGCCGCCTCGGCGGCGCAGGGCGTGCAGCAGGTGCAGGGTGATGCGGGCGCCACTCGCGCCCAGCGGGTGGCCCAGGGCGACGGCGCCGCCGTCGACGTTGGTGCGCTCGCGATCGAGCCCGAGCTCGCGCTCGACGGCGAGATACTGGGCCGCGAAGGCCTCGTTGATCTCGATCAGGTCCATGTCCGCCAGGGTCAGACCGGCCCGCGCGAGCGCCAGGCGCGCCGCCGGTGCCGGTCCGATGCCCATCCGCGCCGGGTCCACGCCCGTCACTCCCCACGCGATCAGCCGGCCGAGCGGTCGGAGGCCATGGTCGCGGGCGTAGTGCTCCCCGGCCAGCACCAGGGCGGCTCCGCCGTCGCTGATGCCCGAGGCGTTGCCCGCGGTGACCACCCCATCCTTGCGGAAGTAGGGTGGAAGCGTGGCCAGCACCTCGGGCGTGGTGTCGGGGCGCATGTGCTCGTCGGACGCCCAGGCACGGGTGCCACGACCCTTTCGCTCCGCCACCTCGACCGACACGACCTCCTCCGCGAAATCGCCGCGGGCCCAGGCGTCCCGGGCGCGGGCCTGGCTCAGCGCCGCGAAGCAGTCCACGTCGGCTCGCTCGATCCGGTATTCCCGAGCCAGATTTTCCGCGGTCTCGGCCATGGAGAGATCGCACTGGGTGTCACGGAGTGCGGCCCAGAGCGGGTCCTCGAGCGGCGGGGTGGCGCCCAGCCGAAGTCCCCAGCGCGCGCCCCGCACCACGTGCGGGGCCTGGCTCATCGATTCGGCGCCCCCCGCGAGCACCACCCGGGAATCGCCCAGGAGGATCTGCTGAGCACCCTGCACCACGGCCTCGAAGCCGGAGCCGCAGAGCCGGTTGACGGTGACGGCGGGGGTGGCGACGGCCAAGCCGCCGCGGAGGCCGATGTGGCGGGCGAGATAGGGGGCGTCGGCCGAGGTCTGCAGCACGTTGCCGAAGACCACATGGTCCACCGTCTCGGCGGCGACGCCGGAGCGGGCCAGCGCCGCGGCCGCGGCGGCCACGCCGAGGTCGGTGGCGGACAGGTCCTTGAGCGTCCCGCCGAATGCGCCGAAACCGGTGCGCACGCCGGAGAGAAAAACGACCGCCGATTCCCGATCCATGCTGGGGGAAATATAGCTAGATGGTGGTGCCGCTCATCACGACGGCGCCTTTGGGAATCACCACCAGCCCGTCGCGGACGTAGAAGTTGGGCCCGTCGAAATCCGCCGGTTTCCCCTCGGGACTGATGGTGACGTCGTCTCCGATCCGGGCGTTCTTGTCCACGATGGCGTGCGAGATCCGGGTGCCCTGACCGATGCCGATGGGCGGCGCGCCGAGCGGCGAGCGCCGGTCCGGGGTCTCGTAGTAGTCCGCCCCCATCACCAGCGAATCGCGGATGTCGGCGCCGGCCTCGATCCGGCTCCGCACCCCGATCAGGGTGTGCTCGATGTGCGCGTCGTTGATGATGCAGCCGTCGGCGATGAGCGAGCGCTCGATCTGGCTCTTGATGATCTTGGTGGCCGGCAGGTACCGCGCGTGGGTGAAGATCGGCGCGGTCGCGTCGTAGAAGTTGAACTTGGGGAGCGGGGCGCAGAGGTCGAGGTTGGCCTCGTAGAACGAGCGGATGGTCCCGATGTCCTCCCAGTATCCCTGGTGCTGGAAGGCGTACACCCGGTGGGTCTCGATGATCTTCGGGATCACGTGCTTGCCGAAGTCCGCCTCGGGGCCGGCCAGGGCCTCCTCGAGCACGGTGCCGTCGAAGACGTAGATCCCCATCGACGCCGGCAGCGCCTCGGGATCCACCGGTTCGTCCAGCCCGGGCATCTGGCTCCAATCCACATGGAGCGACGCCAGTACGTCGGGATCCGAGGGCTTTTCGACGAAGCGCGTCACCCGGCCGTCGCGATCCGTCTGCATGATCCCGAAGGCACGCGCCGCCTCGGGCCGCACCGGGGTGGTCGCGACCGTGACCTCCGCACCGCTCGCCACGTGGCGCTCGATGAAGGCGCGGACGTTCATCCGGTAGAGCTGGTCGCCTGAGAGGATCAGCACCAGCCGGTGAGGGTAGTCGTTGAGATGGAGCAGGTTCTGCCGCACGGCATCGGCCGTCCCCTGGTACCACTGCTCCCGGTCGGTCCGCTGCTGCGCGGCCAGGATCTCCACGAATCCGGGGGAGAAGGTGTCGAAGCGATAGCTCTCCTGGATGTGACGGTGCAGCGAGCTGCTGTTGAACTGGGTCAGGACGAAGATGCGGCGGAGATCGGAGTTGAGGCAGTTGCTGATCGGGATGTCCACCAACCGATACTTCCCGCCGAGGGGAACGGCCGGCTTGGCGCGGTCCTTGGTGAGGGGAAAGAGACGCGTCCCTGCTCCGCCACCCAGCACGACGCTGACCACGTCCTGCGGCCGGATGGTCGAGGTCCAGGCGGTCACGGAGTTACGCCTCCACCGCGCGCCCGCAGTTGACGCAGTGCTTCCACCCGGGCTCGACCTCGCTGCGGCAGCCAGGGCAGAGCACCACGGTCTGATTCTGTCCGCAATGGGGACAGAAGTTGACCGCTCGGCCGGAGGGCAGGCGGCCACCGCAGTAGGCGCAGCGGCTAGGGGCCTCGGGCTCGGGAATGGTCTCCGGATCGGGATCGGGCCCGACCTCGTCGTCCAGCTCGGCGAGCGCCTCCAGGCCGGGGATGTCGGGCAGTGCGGCCGGCTCGGGCTCGAGCTCCGTGTCGGCCGAGTCGAGCACCTGCGAGAGGGGCTCGGGGCGAAGGGTGATCAGCACCGACTCGAACGAGTGCAACGCCGCCAGGTCCGGATTGGACGAGCCCAGCTCCGCGGCGAAGCGCGCCCGGGCCTCCTCCGGCTCGGTCCGGGCCAGCCCTCCCTCACCGGCGCACAGACGCATGAGGACCAGCTCGTATTCCTCGCTCGTGTCCACTCCCAGCGCCCGTCGATTGGCGCGGTAGGGGACCAGGGAGTGCACGATCTCGTCGAGCGGCAGCGGGCGGTGCAGGCGCGCCGGGTCGGTCGCGGCGAGCTGCTGCACCAGCCGGCGATACAGCCGCTCCAGATCGGTCACGCGGGCGCCTCGGTGCGGGGAAGGGATAGCGGCAGCTTAGGGCGCGGCAGGCGGGGCTGTCAAGGAACCGGGCCCTTCAGGGCTCGGCCAGCGCGAACGGCTCGCCGTCGCGGAGCCGCGCCTCCAGCGCCGTGAAGTCGGCGTCCGGGTCGTAACCGGCGTACAGGCCGGCCTCGCGCTTGGCCGCGAGCCAGGCGTCGAAGCCGGACTCCACCAGCCCATCCGACGTGTGCTGCTCCCGCGCGGCCAGCACGGCGAGATCGTTGGCGTACTCGTTCTTGGCGTGGCCTCGATGGCCCCGGACCCAGGTCCACTGAACCTGGTGCCGCCGGGAGGATGCCAGCAGGGTTTTCCAGAGCTCCAGATTCTCGATCTCGCCTTCCTTCCGCCGCCACCCGCGGCCGACCCAGCCGGGGACCCATTCCCGCATCCCCCGCACGAGGTACTGGGAGTCGGAGACGATAAGGACGTCCAGCCGAGCGCCTTTTCCGGCGAGTAGCTGGAGCACGGCGATGGCGCCGCTCAGGGCCATGCGGTTGTTGGTGGTGGCCGGCGAATGGAGGGACAGGTCCCGCCGATGAATCCGCCCGCTGCGGGAGCGGACCTCCACCAGTCCGCCTCCGCCGCCGGGGTTGTCGCCCTCCCGTCCGTTCCCCAGGCAGCTCTCGTCCAGGTGGACGACCGCCGCCGGCGTCACCCGACCACCTGGAAGCCGTCCACCTCATCCAGCCGCAGGGTGATCTCCTCGCCGGTCATCGGCAGGCGACCGACCAGGGCGTCCCGCCGGTCGACCGTCGTGAGGCGGAGCGCGGTCACCACGTACTCGGTGCCGCGCCGGGTGAGCGCCACGCGCAGGCGCTCGCGGGCGGCGCGCTCCAGCTGGTCCATGCGGTCGGCGGTCCAACGGAAGGAAGCCAACTAGGCGCGCCGGATGACCCGGACCGACCCGGCCGGTCCCTCGGTGAGGCGGCCTATCACCGCCGCCGCCGGAGTTTCGGCCGAGCGGAGCGCTTCCACCAGCGCGCTCTCGTTCTCCGGCGGCACGGCCAGCAGCAGACCTCCCGAGGTCTGCGCGTCGGCCAGCAGCAGCCGGTCCGCGGGCACGATGTCGTCGGCCCATTCCACGCCTGCGGCCGCCTCGAAGTTGCGCTTGGTTCCACCCGGCACCACGCCCCGGGCGGCGAGGTTGCGGGCATGAGCCAGGAAGGGGATCTCGTCGAACACCAGCTCGGCGCCGACCTCGCTGGCGCGGAGAATGTTCCCCAGATGGCCGAGCAGGCCGAACCCGGTGACATCGGTGGCCGCGCTCACGCCGATGGTGAGCGCCGCGCGCGATGCGGTGTCGTTCAGCGTCGTCATCACCCGGACCGCGTCCGCCATGCCGCTCTCGATCAGGGCGTCACGCTTGAGGGCGGTGGACAGAATGCCGGTGCCGAGCGGCTTGGTGAGGACCAGGCTGTCGCCGGCGCAGGCGCCCGCGTTGGTCAGCATCCGATCCGGGTGGACCTCGCCCACCACCACCATGCCGAAGAGGGGCTCCTGGGAATCGATCGAGTGGCCGCCGAGCACGAGGCACTTGGCCCGCTCCGCCACCTCGGCGGCGCTGTCCAGGACCTCGCCCAGCAACTCCGGGGACAGCTTCTCGCGGGGCCAACCCACCAGATTGAGCGCGAAGAGCGGCGTGCCGCCCATCGCGTAGACGTCGCTCAGCGCGTTGGCCGCGGCAATGGCACCCCAGTCGCGTGCATTGTCCACGATCGGGGTGAAGAAGTCCACGGTGGCCACGATCGCCCGGCTGTCGGTCAACCGGAAGACCGCGGCGTCGTCGCGGGTGGCCGCGTCCACCAGGACCCGGGCGTCGCGGATGCCCGGCACGTGACGCAGCACCTGGGTCAGCTCGTCCGGGCCGAGCTTGCAGGCGCAGCCCGCACCGTGGGACAGGGCGGTGAGCCGGATCTTTGGCTTCTGGTCGGTGGTGGTCTCGGTCATCCTCGGAAGTTACATCGGCCGGGGCCGGTTACGGCCCCTGGCCGGCCGCGAGTCCGGCCCGGAGGCCGATCAGCGCGCGCTCCTGCCGGGCAGTCGCGCCGAAGGTCCCGTCGGAGCGCTGGCGGGCCACCAAGGCCGGCACGGACCGGCGCACCACTGCCAGCGCCTCGGGGCTGCCCACGGCCAGGAGCATGTCGAGCATCGGAAAGAGGTCCACCTCGCTCCATCCGCCGTCGTCACCCTGGCGCTCGGCCACCACGGTCAGCAGCCGGCGGGTTGCGTCGCTCCACGGAGGCCCGGCCTCGGCCAGCGCGTGCATGCCGGCCACGATGGCATCGGGGGCGAGCGCCGATCCCCAGTCGCTCCACTGCTCGGCGAACCGGGCGAGGC
>DASSML010000086.1:0-2795 GCA_035688895.1 Gemmatimonadales bacterium | reverse complement strand
ACCTTGGCCCGGGTCGTCGCGGAGGCGTTCGCGGCGCGGGCCGAAGAGGTAGCGGCGAAAGAGGGCCAGCGTCTCGGCCAACTCGGCGTGTTTCTCCTGCAGTTGGCTGTAGTCAGCCGCAGTCGCTTCGAGCACGCGCTGGAGCTCATCGATGCGGCGCTGAGCGTCTGCGGCCTGCTGCTGAGCGTCTGCGGCCTGCTGCCGCAACTCGTCGTTGCGGCGGAGCAGGTCGTGGAGCAACTGCACGCATTGCTCCGGATCGTCGGGGAGACGTGGTGGTACGCTCATAACATGAATTATGGTCTATTATTCATGTTATGCAAGTCCATCGGGGCGGATTTCTCCTTGTTTTTTCGGGACTTCAGCCGGCGCACTGGAACCGCTTGCGTTGGCGTGCGCTCCGCAGGTCGATCCCGGAGAGGATCATGGCGAGCTGCGCCGGCTGGAGTTCGACGCCGTCGCCTTCGGCGGTGCTGGGCATCGCGAAGGATCCGCTCTCGAGTCGCTTGTACCAGATGACCAGCCCGTCACGATCAAAGAAGAGGATCTTGATCCGATCCCTCCGTCGGTTGAGGAAGAGGAAGAGATGGCCGGTCAAGAGGTCCTGCGCGAAGCATTCCTGGACCAACCCCGAAAGGCCATCAAAACTTTTACGCATGTCTGTCGATCGAGTGCAGAGGAACACACGCACGGCAGCGGAGAGTTGAGGGAGCATCAATCGCCTCCTCGCCCATCGCCGCCGAGCAGGCCGACCGCCCGGATGGCCGTTCGGAGCAATTCGGGGTCAACGGCTCCGGTAAGCCGTACGACGCAGGCGTTGGACAGAGCGATTTCCAGCTGTCCGGCGGGACCCGCATCGAGAATGGATACGGGCAGGAAGGTGGGGGTTGGGGTACCGTTGCTGGTGGGCGTGGACTGAGGCGTGGGTTTCTCAGAACGGCGTGGGGCCGCTTCGGTCGTCTCCCGGAAGCGGCGCTTCCAGGTGTAGAAGGTCACCGTGCTGACGCCCAGTCGCCGGCAGAACTGGGCGACCGTGAGGTTGCCCTCCTTCTGGCGCTGGATCTGGCGGCGCCACCATTCACGCCGTGCCTGGCGAGTTGCCGGCGGTCCGAATCCGAGCATGAGCTTTCTCCCGGAGATGAGAAGTTGGACTCCGGGATTGAGGCTATCATGCGCGCCAAGGCTGGCCGGGCCGTACGCTTACGGCACCCACCCCCGTGAACATGAGAGATGGTTTTGTTCAAGTCCTTGAGGTCGTGAGGTTTCGGCCTCCGCGTGCCGGAGCGCGAGGCCCCCGCGCCCGGTCCAGGAGTTTCTTGTTCGAGACGTGATGGATTCGCTCCCCCGAACTCCGCCTCGGCCGAGGCCTCTTCGGACCGCGACGGCACCGGAACATCCGATGCACGGGGACCCGCTCCGCCAACTCGTTCAGCAGCCGGGACACCGTCGTGGCGCGGCTCCGGGTCAGGTTCGGCCACCGCGCCGGCGGGACGGCCATCATCATCCCCGGGTAGACCTCCGCGACCTCATCCACCAGCGCGAAGTCCGATACCTCCATAGCGACTTCCGCGCCGTGCGCCTCCCGCAGGTTCCCCTTCAGGACCGCCAGGGCGTTGCCCGCCACCGCCGACATGCTGAAGGCGAACAGGGCCGCACGCGGATAGCCCAGCCCAGGCACCTCGCAATGCAACAGGTCGGTCAGCGCCTGGTAATGCCCCTCGATCCGCCACCGGCCGCGATAGGCCTCGCAGCACTGCAGGGCCGTCACATCGGCCGGAAGGTTCGTCACCAGCACGATCTCCGCCTCGCCGTCCCGCGTCGGTTGGTCCAACTTCAGCACGATCCGGCGCAGGCGGTGAACGCCCCCCTCACCATCGTCGACATCGATCGGCTGCTCGAAGACTTCACCGGTGGAGCAGCGCCCGCGCGCCCGAAGTCGGCCGGCGGGCCGAAACGGCAGCGTCGAGCGATGCCAGCGGACCAGGAAGAACGCCTCCCGGCACGCGATCCGGAACACCAGCGCGCGCACGCAGAAGTTGCGGTCCATGATCCAGAGTTGGCCGGGTTGGACATCGACCCGGTCCACCAGCGCGCGCTCCTGGCAGTGGGCATCCTCCTCGAGGATCAACTCGAGGATCAATCCGCTGGCCGGTTCGTAGACGGCCAGCGACCTGCCGGGCAGGCCGGCCGACCCGGTGGTGCGCAAGGGCGCGATGCGATGCTCGGTCCCGGTCAGGACGTTGCCATCGAGGATCCGGGCCGCATATCCCTCGATGGGTTCGGGCATCAGGCCACCGCCGGCGACGATGAGCCGGCGTGCCCGCAAGGCGGTGCGGCAGACGACCGCCTCGGGGACGGCCAGTTCCATGCGGTTGAGCTTGCGGTAGAAGGCCGAGAGCGAGGCCACGAGCGGGAGATCCCGCCTCAGGAAGGCGGCGCGTGGCGACGGCCGGTGGCCGCTGGCGCCATCGAGCCGGACCTGGACGAAATGGGACCGGGTCAACTCGCGGGTATATTGGTCCTCGGCGACCTCGTCAAAGAGTTCGTCGAGGGGAGTGCCGTCGACGATCCAGTCCAATGCGATTCGGGTCATGACAGCGGCCGGGGCGCCTTCGATAAAGGGGTTGAGAATGGCGGGCAGGACCAACGGAGCCTCCTTGGTCGAAGAATCGAATCCTAAGCGACCAAAGTGGTTACGTTGGAAAACGTCCGCATGTTCACGGGGGTGCGTGCCATCATCCAAGACGTGGGCGATGCTCAACCCCTCCGCGCCCGCTATGACCAGGGGAGCTTGG
>DASSML010000085.1:0-7171 GCA_035688895.1 Gemmatimonadales bacterium | reverse complement strand
TCCCCGAGCTCGACCCGATGATCGGCGGCGGGCTGATCACGCTCGAGCGGGCCCGGGTGATCGTGTATCGCCCCGAACAGCGCTGACCGGTCCGAAACCATCCCGCACCGCCTGCAGGACCGGAACTACAACGACCTCCACGGGCTGCTCGACGAGGCCGCTAAGCAGGCGCGGACGACCAAGGACGTGTACACGGCCCCAATGCCTTCCGGGTCAACGGCCCCCTGACGAACATGCCGGAGTTCGCCAAGGCGTTCGGCTGCCAGCCGGGTGATTCGATGGTGCAGCCGGACAGCCTGCGCGTGACGATCTGGTAGACGTCTGCCGGGGCGGCGACTCGGCTGATACTTTCCCCGCCATGTCGACGCCCCTTGAAGCACTGGCCGAGGTGCCGAACGTCTGCCAACCCGTCCCGGGCCTGGTGACCGGAGGCCAGCCATCGGCCGCCGACCTCGAGCGTTTCCGCACCGTGGGCGGCGGCATCGTGCTCGATCTCCGGGATCCGATGGAGCCGCGGCCCTTCGACGAGCCCTCCGCCGCGCATCTCCTCGGCCTGGAGTACGTGAACGTGTCGGTCCATAGCGGCACCCTGAACGACGCCACCATGGCCCTCGTGCTGGAGACACTCCGGCGCGTGGGCGAGGGGCCGGTGTTCATGCACTGCGCCAGCGGGAGCCGCGTCGGCGGGGCGCTCATTCCCTATCTCATGCTGGACCACGGGCTGGCGGAGGACGAGGCCGTGGATCAGGCGATGCGGGTCGGGCTCCGGAGCGCGGAGCTGATGGAATGGGGACTCGACTACGTGAGGCGTCACCAGTCCTGAACGACGGACACGAGAAAGGCCCCCGGAAAGATCTCCGGGGGCCTTTCTCACATCCCTGACTCAGCGGCGCCGACCGCCTCCGCCGCCTCCGCCTCCGCCACCACCACCGCCCATCGGTGCACGCGACCCACCGCCGCCACTTCCGCCCCCGCCCCATCCACCACCGCCGCCGCCACCACCGGACGAACGTCGACCGCCGCCGTAATCTCCGCCGGACGACTGCTGCCCGCCGCCGGAGGCCTGACGGCCGCCGCCGGAGTCACCACCCGAGGCACGGCGCCCACCGTCCGACCCGCCGCTCGACGCCCGGGGACTATCGTATGAGCCACCCGACGACCGGCTCCCACCACTGTAATCGCCCGAGCTACCCCGGCTGTCGTAATCGTTCCCGGACGCCCGCCGAGCACCGTCGTCGCTTCCACTGCTGCGGGACGGAGACGCCACCCGCTCAGGGCTGAAGTCGCCTGCGGCGTCGTAGCCGTCGCGTGAGAAGGCGCGGCGAGCGATGATCTCGCTCTGCTGGCCGCCGGTCTCGGCGCGGCGCCCCTGGCCCGCGTCCGTGCTTTGCCGGGGACTCACGTCCACCGGCCAGTTACTCCGGTCGCCCGCTGGAGTGGAGATCTGGGCCACGTCGACGGGACGTGCCCGCCGCGCTTCGATGTTGCCGGCAGTCTCGATCCGCTGACGGTCCACAGATGGGGTCGGACGGTCCTGGCTGCCGGTTGTGCGACGCGCCTCGGTGCCGGTGTTGCCGCGGCTCTCGTTGCCGCTAGCACGCCGGGTCTCCGTGCCGTTGTTGCCGCGAGCATCGTTGCCGTTGGCGCGCCGTGCCTCGGTGCCGTTGTTACTCCGGGCCTCGGTGCCGCTGGCGCGCCGTGCTTCGCCATTGCTCGCCGGCTCGGCCGTGGTCGCCCGCCTGGCTCCGGTAGAGGAGTGGTCGACCGCGTTGTCCGCCACCGAGTTCCGGGTGTCGATGGTACGGCGGAGCGGAGAATTGAACTCCACCCCGGCCACGCGCCGTCCCGGCGGCGTATAGACGGTGTTATCCGAACGGAAGGCGTAGCGGCGATCACGGTAGTCCCCGTTGCCGCCCTGGAATCCGTTGACGCCCTGGAATCCGTTGGCCGTCTGGTAACCGCCGCGGTAGCGATAGTTGTCCAGCGGGTTCACCCGCGGCGCATAGCGGCTCCGGTAGTACGGACCGCCGCCATAGTAGCCGTGGTAGGGGTAGTACCCATAGTGGTAATGACCGTACGGGTAGTAGCCGTAGTAGGGATAGTAGGCGTAGCCGTAATACGGGTAATAGCCGTAATACGGAGTCGCATAGGGATACCAGGCCGAGTAGTAGTACGGGTAGGGGTAGTAGTAGGGATACCGATAGGGGTACCCGTATCCGAAGGAGAACCCGAACGAGATGCCGCTGCAGCACCAGCTGTTGCCGTAGTAGACCGAGGCGTACGAGGAGTTGTCGTAGTAGTCGGACGACGCGTAGACATGCTCGATCACGTCATAGCCGAGCAGGTCGTAGTCGTAGCTCCCCTGCGCCATACGGCGGACCAGGTCGGTGAGGTCGTTCTCCGGGCTCTCTGGCAGCCGGTTCGGCGCCAACGTCTTGTAGTCCCAGTGATCCCCGGCCACGAACTCGTCGAAGCGGAAGGCCGACTTGGAGACGGCCGCGTAGATCGTTCCATGGCCGGTGCGGTTGTCGACGTCGAACGTCGCCCGGCCGCCCCGCCCGCGGATCTCGTACTTCTTTCCACCCCGAATGAAGTTGTCAGCGGTGGGATCCACCGGGAACACGACGCGAAGATGGCCGTCGGGATCGACGTGCAAGACGACCAGGTAGCCGTCTTCCAGCGTCTGCACCTGGACCTTCCCCTGGTCGCCGGGGAAGAACCGCCGGTCGTTGTTGATCCAGATCTGGATCGGAGGAACGGGGGCCGCCGTGGCCGCCGGCTTACCCGGCGCCGCAGCGAGCAGGAGCGGAAGAAGAAGGGCGGGGTTCATGGTTGCCTCCCCAGACTACCACTGTTACTGGCTGGAACTTTCGACGGGATCGCTAGTTAGCCTGACAATCCGTTGCATGCGAACCGCGTGCCAGCCTAAACATCCTTGATAATTCAACACTTAGCCACCGGCTCCGGTTCCCGGCGTCCTCTACAGAGGACATCTGTCCTAGCGGCGAGGACGCTCAGGGCTGGCGGTGCCAGTACATTCGCATCTCGCTGATCAACCCGGCCTCGGTCTCGCAGAAGATCGCCCCGCGGGCCTCCACCAGCTGGCCGGTTCGCTTGCGCCGGAACACGCACTTGAACTCGGTCGAGAACCAGGGACCGGCGCCGTAGATCTCCCCCGACGAGAAGACGATTTCCGACTGGTGCAACGGAACGTCCAGCCAGTAGCGCCGGATGGCCTCGGCGCCCCGGAGCGGCTCGGCGAAGGGTGTCTCGATGAACACCGCTCCAGGTGTGTATACAGCCATCAGTTGATCGACGTTGGGACGAGACCAGCCGCGCCCGAACGTATCGATCAGGGCGCGGCCAAGGGTGCGGATGTCGGCCGAGGGGAGGGACGCCAGCGAAGTGGAAGGTGCCGGGTCGGACATACCATCAACATACAGCCGAAATCGCCGGCCGGCCGGATCAGCTAGTGCGGCTCCGCCGTCAGGCGCTTCAGGGCCTCACGGGCCTCCTCGACCCGGCCCTGGAGGGGAGGATCGGCGTGGTCCCAGAGGCGGATGAAGCGGCCGTAGGCGAAGGCGGCCGAGTCGGACTCACCGGCGGCCTCGTAGGCCCGGCCCCGGGCCAGGTAGCTGAGGGGCAGAAACATCGGCTCGAACAGGAATCCGTTGGAGAGCCGCCGAATTCCTTCCCGGCGGGTGTCGGCGTCGCCGGAGGCCGCCTGGGCGAGCGCCAGCTCGAAGCGATCCCACCCCAGCGCGCCGGCGAACTGCGGGCGGGCCGCCAGCCGGATTCCCTCCTCCATCCGACGGAGGCCGGAGGCGGAGTCGCCGGCCTGGATCATAACATACCCCTGCGCCGCAATGGTCTGGCCCCGCTGCTGATCGGAGACCGAGGAGTCTCGATCGGAGAGCGCCGCGTCGAGACCACGCCGGGCCTCTGCCGTCTGACCCCTGATCAGGTGCAGCACCGCCTCGCCATAGGCTCGTCGTGAGCCGGCCGGCACCGCGGCGACCGCGGTATCCAGCCACCGCCGGTCGTAGTCAGGCGGCGCGAGGCCGAGCGCCATCGGCCAGCCGAACACCACGGGAGCATCTTGAGGACTCTCCGTCCGGAGGGTGTCGGCCAGCTTGCGTGCGCGGTCGAGCTGCCCCAATCCGGCGTACATCTTGGCCGTCTCCCGCAACCACTCCGCTCGAGCAGTACGGCCGAAGCCCGAAGCGCCAACGGCCCAGCGGAAGCGCTGGAGGATGGTATCGCTGGTGGCGGCCTGGTTCGCGTAGAGCCCGTGGAGCCCACTGAACACCTCTCCCAGATCGTGCCCGCGGAGGGACCGCAGCGCCGAGTCGGCGGGCAGCGGGCCCCATACGGACCGGGACACGGTGCGCCAGAGCCGTCCCCGCTCAGGGGCGCTCCGCTCGATGACGCCCAGGTAGCGGCGGAAACGGGCGGTGTCACCGGTGACCATGGTGAGCTCGATTGGGTGGATCAGGGCCGGGACCAGGCCCGAGTCCACGCGTACGACGCTGTCGAACGCCGCGCTGATGGTATCCGGGGAGGCGCCGGTGTACTCCCGGGTGTGGAACAGGGCCTCGCCCAGGAGGTACCAGCCATCCAAGTCGTTCGGGTACTGCTTGACGAAGCTGTGGAACGAATCCACGGCGGCGGGCTTGCCCTGATCGAACAGCCGGTAGCCGACCAGCAGCCGCCGCTCCCGCGGCATCAGCCGCTTGGCGAATCTGGTACCGGCGGCGGAGGCCTCGAGCGAGGCGGCGCTGCCGTAGCCGCCGGTCCAGCCATAGGTCAGCGCACGGCGGAAATGCGCGAGCGCAAAGGTCGAATCCACCTCGACCGCGCGATTGTAGGCCTGCGCGGCGGAATCGAAGGCCAGCCGGCGATAGTACTGCTCGCCCTGAAGGAAGGCGCGCAGAGCGGCGATCGAATCGGTCGTCTGTGAGGCCAGGCGCACGGCGGGGAGAGGCTCGCGTGAGCGCCAGACATCGCGGAGCAGCGCCAGACTCAGCCGGTCCACCAGGGTGAGCATGCTGTCCACCGGCCCGTCCACCTGGGCACGGCCTAGCCGCTCCCCGTCGATGGAGTAGAAGTCGGCGGCAAGGCGTACCCGGTCGCCGGTCCCGACAGCGCTGCCGGTCACCACGGAGTTGGCCCCGAGGCGGCGGCCCAGGCGAATGGCCTGGTCCAGGCCGCCGGCGTCAAGGTCACCCCTCCGTGCGTCCCGCAATACGGTCCGCGGGTCGACCGCCTGGATGCCGCCAATACCGGTGAGATTGGTGGACAGCAGATCCACCATTCCTTCCCGCAGATACGCCACCCCGGGCCCCGACGTCGTGAACGGGAGGACCGCGAGATTCTCCGCGGCCGGCTCGACCATGTGGCGACCGAAGCGGGTCCCAATGAACGCTCCCGCACCGGCGGCCACGGCCGCAATGAAGGCGCCCAGCAGGACGGCACGGCGGCGGATCCAGCGAGCCGCCGCCGCTCCGCGCCCGCTCTTCAGCGCCGCGGCGAAGGCGGCCATATCGGGGAAGCGGGCGTCGGGATCGACTGCCATGGCGCGCTGGAGCGCGGGGTCGAGCGCCGCGCCCACTTCGGGGCGACGCTCGCTCACCCGGGGGCGCGGGGCGGTGAGACTCTGAGCCACGACCGACTTTCCCGCGCTGCCGGCAAAGGGCGGCTCACCGGCGAGCATCTCGAAGACGGTGCAGCCGAGGCTGTACTGATCGCTCCGGGCGTCGATCTCCTCGCCGCCGGCCGCCTGCTCCGGGCTCATGTAGTTGGGGGTCCCGACGACGAACCCGAGCTGGGTGAGTGAGGCGTCGGAGTCGGGCCCCCGCGCGGCGGCCTTGGCGATGCCGAAGTCGGCGACCATGGCATGGCCGCCACCGAGGAGGATGTTCTCCGGCTTGATGTCCCGGTGGACCACGCCACGCCCATGGGCGTAGGCCAGCGCGTCGGCCACCTGTGCGGCGATGGTCATCGCCTCGTCGATCGGCAGGCGTCCCACCCGCTGCAGCCGGCGGCGGAGCGACTCGCCCTCGATGAGCGGCATGGTGTACCAGAGCAGCTTGGCGCCGCCCTCGCCGCTGGCGCCGCTGTCGAACACCGGCACGATGTGGGGATGCTGGAGTCCCGCGACGAGCTCGATCTCGCGGAGGAACCGCTCGGCGCCGAGGCCGCCGCCGAGGTCGGGACGCATGACCTTGAGCGCGACCTGGCGGCGATGGCGGAGGTCGCGGGCGACGTAGACCGTGGCCATGCCGCCCACGCCGAGCTCCCGCTCGATCTCGTAGCGTCCGGTTAGAGACGCGGCGAGGCGATCCACGATATCGCTCATGAGAAGGGCAATTTAGCGCGTCAGGTAGGTCTCGAAGAATCCCTGACCTTCGTCCTGGACGACGGCCCCGCTCAACCGGCCTCGGAGCGTGAAGGCGCCGCGCATCTGGAGGAAGGTCCGGCGGAAGGCGCCCGCGGACATATCGGTGGCGAGTGCGTGCGCCACGCGGACCTGGAGCGTGAGCGTGTCCCGTTCCCAGGTGCCCACGAGGGTGAATCGTTCCGGCGCCGATACGCCTGGTACGCCGTCGGCCGGCTGGGCGCCGGCGTAGTCGATCCGGCGGAAGCGCAGGACCCGCCGGACGCCGAGCGAATCGACCAGAGTGAGAAAGAACGGCGAGGTGGTGCGGTCCGGGGCGTAGACACCGCCGTAGAGCAGGCTGAGGCCTCGTCCGGTGCCCGCGCCCCACTCCCAGGTGACCGCGCGCCACACGCCCCAGTTATGGTCGTGATACGCGGGCGCTCCGCCGACCTCCGAGCATTTTCCCCGGATGCAGATCCGGCCCGACGCCTCGGCCGCCAGCGCGGGGACGACGTAGCCCGAGCGAAAGGCCTCGTCCCGGAGCTCCACCGGGGGGAAGTATCGGTTCGGGCCGGGGCGCACCGTCAGATCGAGGCGCAAGGGTCCGCCCGGACCACTGGCGACGCCTTCCAGATGGTAGATCCCATCGCGTTGGCGCACGGTGCTCTCGCCGAGGGTTAGGTCCGCCCGGGTGGTGTCGAGGCGGACTCGGGCCGCTGGCTCGTCCGCGGTGAAGCGCTCGTTGCGGCCATCGGGCCGACGGTGGGTGACGAGCAGACGGCCACCCCAGCG
>DASSML010000084.1:0-3124 GCA_035688895.1 Gemmatimonadales bacterium | reverse complement strand
TACGATCTCATGGCCATCCGGGTCATCGTGCGGACGGTGCCGGAGTGCTACCACGTGCTCGGCATCATCCACCACAACTGGACCCCGATCCAGGAGCGGATCAAGGACTACATCGCGAGCCCCAAGTCCAACGCGTACCAGTCGCTCCACACCACCATCTTCGGGCCGGGCGGGCAGCTCTTCGAGGTGCAGATCCGTACCCAGGAGATGCACCGCACCGCCGAGTTCGGTATCGCGGCGCACTGGCTCTACAAGCGGGACGGGAAGACCGACGAGCTGGACCAGCACCTCGGGTGGTTCCGCCAGCTCCTCGAGCTGCAGCAGGACACCCACAGCCCCGAGGAATTCCTCGAGTTCCTCAAGGTGGACCTGTATCAGGACGAGATCTTCGTGTTCACCCCGCAGGGCGACGTGAAGCGGCTGCCCAAGGGGTCCACGCCGATCGACTTCGCCTTCCACGTCCACACCGAGGTGGGCCACCACTGTCAGGGCGCCAAGCTCAACGGCCGGATCGCGCCGCTGCACCGGGAGCTCAAGAGCGGCGATACGATCGAGATCCTCACCAGCCCGTCGGCCAAGCCGAGCCGCGACTGGCTGAGCCACGTCCGCACCGCGCGGGCGCGGCACAAGATCAAGCAGTGGATCAATCACGAGGAAGAGAAGGTCAGCCTCACGCTGGGCCGGGAGATCCTCGCGCGCGAGGTGCGGAAGCGGCGTCTCGACCCCCCGGACGACGCTCGGCTCACCAAGGCCGCCACGACCCTCTCCCTCGCCGACGGCCGCGGGCTGGAGATCGCGGTGGGGAGGGGCGATGTGCCCATCGGTCAGGTGATGCGCGCGCTGTACCCGGATCTCGACGCCGAAGACCTGCAGGAGCCCAAGGCCACGGTGTTCGGACGGGTCATCGACCGGATCCGACTGGGGCGGGGGATCAAGATCCAGGGCGTGGACGGACTGATGGTGCGTTACGCCCAGTGCTGCCAGCCGGTGCCGGGCGATTCGGTGGTCGGCTACGTGACCCAGGGCCGCGGCATCTCGATCCACCGCTCCGACTGCCCCAACCTGCTCACCCTCTCGACCGACGAGCGGCGAGTCGAGATCGACTGGCAGGAGAGCCAGGGCGAGTCGTTCGCGGTGCGGCTGGCGGTGACCGGCGAGGATCGGCGCGGGCTCTATGCCGACATCATGGAGGCCATCAGCCAGACCGGCACCAACATTCGCGCCGCCGACATCCGCACCCGCGACGGCACCGTGTTCGGCACCATCTTCGTCGAGGTGGACAACCTGCCCCACCTTGCCAAGGTGCTGAAGGCGGTACGCAAGGTGAAGGGCGTCACGGAGATCGAGCGCCGGGAGGCGCCCACGACGTAAGCCTCGTGTGATTTTGGTCACCGCCCCCGCGTGGTCCCGCCGCCATACTGCCTCCGCTTCTTGACCTCCAACTCAAACCCGACCCGACCCATGAGCTCTCTCCTGGATTCGCTCAGCGGGCACCTCGACGATCAGTCGCTCCGCCGGATCAGCGGCTCGCTTGGCGCCGATCAGGGTGCTACCAGCAAGGCGCTGGCCGCGGCCGTGCCCCTGCTCCTCGCCGGCCTGGCCCGCAATGCCGCCAAGCCCGGCGGGGCCGAACAACTGCACGACGCGCTCGCGCGCGACCATGACGGCAGCGCCCTGGACAGCCCACCGGCCGGCGCGACCCCGGACGGCGATGCGATCCTGGGACACATTCTCGGCGACCGGCGCGCCGCGGCCGAGCGCGGCATCGCCGGCGCGTCGGGATTGGACATTTCCAAGGTGGGTCCTCTCCTCAGCATGCTCGCGCCGCTGGTGATGGGCGCGCTGGGCCGGGCCCGCAGTCAAGGCAACCTCGGCCCGGGTCAGCTCTCCGAGGTCCTGGCCCGGGAGGGCGCAACCCTAGGCGGCTCCTCCGGCATCATGGGAATGGTCGCTGGACTACTCGACCGCGACCACGACGGTTCGGTGGCGGACGACATCGGTGGCATGCTGGGGAATCTGTTCCGCCGCAGCTGAGGCGGTGGCGAACAACCTGTCGGTCAGGAGGTGTTATGCCGGATTCGAAGCAACCCAAGGCGGATTTTTCGGACGTGGAAGGCGGCAGCTCCTCCACGGCGCCCGCCCCTTCCGGGCAAAGCTATACCGTGGTGAAGGGCGACAGCCTCTCCAAGATCGCCAAGCATTTCTACGGCGACGCCCAGAAGTGGCGGAAGATCTACGAGGCGAACCGGAACGAGATCAAGAATCCGGATCTCATCTATCCGGGTCAGACCTTCACCATTCCCGACGCCTGATCCGGGCCAGGAGGCACGCCATGCGCACGCTACGCGGCAGGCTCTATCTGCTGGTGATTCTGGGAGGCGCGGTTTCGGCGCTCGGGTGCAAGAAGCAGACGCCCCCGGCCGAAAGCGGCAGCGCGGATACCGCCGCCGCGGCGCCGGCGCCAGCGGCGCCCGAGGCCTTCGCCGTTTCGGAGGTCACCCTGGGGAAGGCGATTGGCGCCGACAAGAAGGTCGCCTCGCCCACCACGACGTTCGGGCCGAAGGACACGATCTACGCATCGGTCGCGACCACCGGCTCGGCGCCGAGCAAGACGCTCACGGCGAAGTGGACCTTCCAGGACGGTCAGACGGTCAAGGAGGGAAGCGAGACGATCGCGCCGACCGGCCCGGCGGTCACCGCGTTCCACATCGAAAAGAAGACCGGATGGCCGGTCGGCAAGTACAAGGTCGAGATCTCGGCAGACGGCACGCCGGCCACCACCAAGGATTTCGAAGTCAAGAAATAGCGGCAGCTCCGAAAGCCGAAGGCCGGACGTCAGCGCGCGAAGGTGTCGCAGGCGTCCGGCCGTCCCGCTTCCATCCCCGTCTTGAACCATTGCGTGCGCTGCGCCGAAGAGCCGTGGGTGAACGCCTCGGGCGCCACCGCTTGCCCGCTCATCTGCTGGATCCGGTCGTCGCCCACCGCGGCGGCGGCATTCAATCCTTCTTCGATGTCGCCCTGCTCCAGCGAATCGCGGGCCTCATGCGCCCACACGCCGGCGTAGCAGTCGGCCTGCAGCTCGAGCCGGACCGACAGCTCGTTGGCCAGATCAGGCCGACGGCTC
>DASSML010000083.1:0-2254 GCA_035688895.1 Gemmatimonadales bacterium | reverse complement strand
GAGGGCGACTCGGTACTTGCCACCGGACCCGGTCGCCCCGCCCGGCGAAAGCAGCAAGTACCGATGCCCCGGCGGGCGTGTGGCCCCCGGTGCGCCGCCCCATGCACCCCGACACCCCGCGTGCTCAGAACCCCGCAGGCCGCTCCCCCGCAACCCCTGAGGCCCGCTCGAGCGCAACGCCGACGCGGCCGATCGTGCCATCCTCGAACAGCCGCCCGATCAGCGTGACGCCGTGCGGCACGCGCCTGGGCGGCGAGAAGGTCGGGAGCGGATGGGCCGGGTCGGGCGCCCAGTCGCTCCTGGCCTGGGTTACCTCGACGAATCCGGTCCGCAGCGTGAGCGACGGATGCCCGGTGAAGTTCGAGATGGTGAGCATCTCGTCCCGCAGCGACGGGACCAGCAGCAGGTCGACCTCGCCCATCACCCGCGCCATCTCGGATGCGAAGCGGTGCCGGAGCCGATCCGCCTGGACGAAGTCCACCGCCGAGAGAAAGCGTGACATGCGGAAGTAGTTGGGCCAGGCGTCGGGGACCTGGGCCTTCAGCTCGTCGTCCCGGTTGCTCAGCGTCAGCTCCTCGAACGACGCCGCCGCTTCGGCGAACAGGATCGGCATCAGGCTTCCGTGGGGCCAGTCCGGCAGGGTCACCTCGACCGGTTGCAGGCCCAGCTTGCGCAGCGTCTCCAGCGCGGCGCGGTCCACGTCGGTCGCCGGGGGCTCCTGCAACCACTTGGGGAAGTAGCCGACCTTGAGGCCGGCCACCGGGGCCGACGCGTCGTAGTCCAGCCGGCTCGGGAGGCTCGACGGGTCGCCTGCATCGGGACCGGTGATCGCCTGCAGCACCAGCAGCGCGTCCTCCACTCCGCGCGTCATCGGCCCCAGTTTGTCGAGCGACCAGCAGAGCGTCATCGCGCCGGTGCGCGCGACGCGCCCGAAGGTGGGCCGGAGTCCGGTGATGCCGCAGCGCATCGCGGGCGACACGATGCTACCACCCGTCTCGCTTCCAATGGAAAAGGCGACCAGCGCCGCCGAGGTCGCAGCGCCCGGACCGGCGCTCGAGCCGCTGGCCCCCTCCTCCGGCAGCCACGGGTTCATCGTCTGCCCGCCGAACCAGATGTCGTTGAGCGCGAGGGCGCCGAGGCTGAGCTTGGCGATCAGCACCGCGCCGGCCTCGTAGAGCCGATGCACCACCGCCGAGTCGGCCTTGGGGACGCGATCCTTGAACGGCTCGGCGCCCCACGTCGTGGGGATGTTCTCGGTATCGAGCAGGTCCTTCACGCCGAACGGGATGCCGTGGAGCGGACCGCGATACTTGCCCGACGCGATCTCCGCATCGGCGCGGCGAGCAAGCTCCAGCGCGTGATCGCGGGTCAGGGTGATGATCGCGCGCAGCTTGCCGTCGAAGCGCGCGATCCGGTCGAGATAGATGTTGGTGAGCCGCTCGGAGGTGAGCTTGCGCGACTCGATCCAGCGGGAGAGCTGGGAGACGGGCGCGTAGGCGATCGCGGCGTCGTCGTCCGGAAGCGGGCCCGGGTCGCGCGGGGTGCGCACGAAGCGGTCCTGTTGCGGTCCGGCCTCGGGCGCCACCAGGAGCGGATTCCACCGCGTCGCCGGCGCCACCGTCTCCGGTAGCTCCACCTTCCGTGGGCCTGTTCTCCTTTCCATCAATGGTGCCAGCGACCGGCGCCAGCTTCCCGCCGCCTGAGCCCGCTCGCTGGGGGTCATCGTCCACTGGACCAGCCGCTCGGCCTCCTCGAACGTGGTCGCCGTGACCTCGGGGCCGACCCCGGGCGCGGTGCCGAAGGTGGGTGGGGCCCCGGGCGTCGCCGCGCCGGGGCCTGGCGCCGGTGCCGGGGTAGTCGGCGACTGTCCTTCGCTCACGTTGCCTCGGCATGCCGCGACGACGGCGAGGAGACCGAGCGGGGCCTGCTCTACGAACTCACGACGGGTGTGCATGAGTGGGCTCCGGGCGCTGGGTGGGGGACGCGATCCGGCCAGCCGTAAACTAAGAGACGCGCGCTGGGATCGCCTGCTCGTCGCGTGGATCGAGATCGCGGATCGGGGATCGCACGGGAGGCGGGCGACCCTACGGGGCGCTGCAGTGCCCGCCCTCATGTCCGGGCCTGACTACAACATCCGGGGTGGTGTGGCGTGCACTGACGTGGCCCTGCGGGTCACCCACCCCCGCGCGCTCCCCGGCCCACGAGGGGCGCGCGAGGGGGGAGACGGGCGCGCGAGTAGGGATGCTCGGGGGCG
>DASSML010000082.1:0-2438 GCA_035688895.1 Gemmatimonadales bacterium | reverse complement strand
CAGCTGGAAGCTCACCCCCTGGAAGCTGCCGATCGCGCGGCCGAACTGCTTCCGCTCGCCGGCATAGCGCAGGGCCTCGTCGTAGGCCCCCTCCGCGATCCCCAGGCTCAGCGCGGCGATGCCGATCCGTCCGGCGTCGAGGGTCTTGAGGAAGTTGACGAACCCCTGCCCCGGCGTGCCCAGCACGTTCTCCTTGGGTACCACCGCGTTCTCGAAGATGAGCTCGCGGGTGTCGCTGGCCCGCCAGCCCATCTTGTCCTGCTTCTTGCCCGCCCGGACGCCCTTGGTCTTGGGCAGGTCGGCGGCGTGGCCGATCCCCAGGGCCTTGGTGCGCTCCAGGTCCACCGTGTCCTTGGTGACGATGAAGCTGGTGATCCCCCGGCTCCCGTTCCCCGGCTCGGTGCGTGCGGTGACGTTGAAGATCTCCCCCACCCCGGCGTGGGTGATGAAGATCTTGGCGCCGTTGAGCAGGTAGTGATCGCCCTTGTCCACGGCGGTGGTGGCAGTGCCGCCGGCATCGCTGCCGGCCCCGGGCTCCGTCAGTCCGAACCCGCCCAGCACCCGGCCCGAGGCGAGGAGCGGCACGTAGCGCTCCCGTTGCGCCTTGGTCCCGAACTCCACAATCGGCGAGGTGCCCAGGTTGGTGTGGGCGCTGATGGTGAGCGCGTGGCTCGCGTCCACCTTGGCCATCTCGTGGATGGTGATGTAGTAGGAGAGCTGGTCCATGCCCGCCCCGCCCAGCTCCTCGCTCCAGGGCACGCCGAGGAGGCCGAGGTCGCCCATGGCCTTGATGTTGTCCCAGGGGAACTCGGACGTGCGGTCCAGCTCGGGTGCCACCGGGAGGATCTGCTCCCGGCTGAAGCTGCGGACCAGCTCGCGGACTTCGCGGTGCTGGTCGGTGAAGTAGGGAAGCTCGCTCATGAACGGGCCTGAAGGGCTGAGGGCTCGAAAAACCGGTACCGTAACTGGCCCAGAAGATACACGGGCGGATCGGGGCGCGCCGGGCCTTCAGCCGGCAAGAATCGGCTCGCAGCCATGTTGCGCGAAAGTCCGGGCTCGATGGACACGTCGACGGAAGGCCGCACCACGCCTTCGTCCTGCCGGATGACGTCCGCGGTACGCATGCTCGGGCCTTCGTCCTCGACCACCGTGACCGGAGACGGGGTGGATTGAGACCGCGCCGGCCGGACCTTGTGCGTGTTCGTTCTGTCCGAGCCCCGTGTCGCCGCTACCCAGCCTCGGCAACGCGTGCCGCGTCTCCGTCCAGACTGTCTACGACCGGCCCCGGCCGGACACGGCCCGATCCAGCCTCGCCGCGGATTGAGTCACATCGACCACGACTTGTGCCAGACTGACGCTGAGGATTGTCGCGCTGACTGCGCGCCATGCCGCCGCGACAGTGTTCGTTGCAGGCTTGATCACAAGCCCTGCACCGGTCTCTACGAGCATGGCCGTGAGGGCGAGGAGCATGTCATCGCTGACCACGACTGGGTCAGAGTTGACGCGAGAACGGCAGACCTGACCGCGCCCGCGTCGGGCCTGACCAGGGGCCTGTCGGAGCTGATCGGGCGCATGTCGGGACTGACCGCGAGCGTGTCAGTCTTGACCGGGAGGGTTGCTGAAGTAACCGGGGCCGTAGGGACTAAAGCGAGCCCTTAGCCTGCACCCGCCCCAAGAGTCGCTGCACCTCCGCCTCGAATTTGGCCCGAAAACGCGGCCCCGCCGGCACGGTCTGCGTGCCTGACCCCCCCGGCGCGGCGGCGAGTGCCGCCAGCGCACGATCGCCCAGGACGACGTAGGCCGGGACGCCCATTTCCCGCGCCACTGCAGACCGCCACTGCTCCAGCGCCTCGGCGACCGGCTCGGCTGCGGCTGACATTCGGCCGTCGGGCACCCGCTCCAGCGCACCGAGAATCAGCCCGCCGTATCGCTCGGCGATCGCCGGCCCCACGCCGGGGACATCGGCCAGGGCGGCGGCTGTGGCCGGAGGGGTTCGGGCCAGTTGGAGCAACACCGAGGGCTCGAGCAGGCAGCCGCCCCACGGCCCAGCGCGCCCGCCGAGCGCCTGGCGCAGGCGGTTCAGTCGGCGGATTACCGGCAGCGGAAGCCCGCGGGTGCTTGGCTCGGTGCGGCACCGGTCGCACCCCGCACACTGGTCCAGGCGCTCGCCGAAGTACCCCACCAGCGCGCGTCGCCGGCAACCGCGACTCCCGGCATAGGCATCGACCGCGGCGATCCGTGCCTCCGCCTGGCGCCGACGCTCGCGGACCGGCGTCCAGTCCACCGGGCCGAGCTCCGGCCGGAGTTCGGCTCGGAGCCGGTCGGCCGAAGCGCGAACGTTGGCCGGCAGGCGGGCCATGGCCGCGGGGTCGGCCCAGGCCTGCTCCAGCGCATGCCGGGGCGGGAACGTGACGTCGAGTTGCCGCCGGTGCAGCTCC
>DASSML010000081.1:0-9479 GCA_035688895.1 Gemmatimonadales bacterium | reverse complement strand
CAGCGGCTCAGGTCGATCCCGGTACGGTGGACCACCACCCGCTCGGGCGGAGCGCCGAGCGCGAGCAGCCGGCGGGCGAAGGCGTCGCACACGGGGAGCAGCAGTCTGGCCCGGCGGAAGAGCCCGCGATAGACCCGCGTCCCCCGGATGGCGACGAACTTGGTGATGTCCGCCCCGCGGAAGGCCACGGCCAACGCTCCCGTGAGTGCGCCGCTCCGCTGCAGCCGCAGCGCACGCAGGCCGTCCTGCCCGAACGCGGCGTAGCACGCGTCGTAGCGGACGGCCGGGAGAAAGCTGGCCGCGCGACTGAACTCCTCCAGCGTCCATGCCCGGCGCCAGAAACGGAGCGGATCGAGGGTCCGGAGCAGGATTCGCCGCTCCGCCCGGTCCTGGGCGGCGAGGATCCGGGCGGCGGCCCGCCATCGCCCCGTGCTCGGCAGCGATATCGGGTACCGTGCGGCGAGACCGAGCCGGTCCACGTCGGGGTGGAAGCTGACCCCCGGCTGTGGCCGCTCGGCGAAGATGGCCACGTCGTGACCCCGTCGGACCAGGCCGGTGATCTGATTCAGGAAGGGGGTCTCGGAGAGCACCGGGAACTCGCTGGCGAGCACGGCGATCCGCATCCTTATCCCGCGCCCAGCACCTCGGCTACCCGCTCCATCTCCGCCAGAGTGGTGTAGCAGTGCGGACTCAGCCGGATGGAGCCTTCGCGCAGACTACAGATGATCCGCTCGGCCTTGAGCCGGCGATGCGCCTCGGCCACCCGGTCGGGGGCCACGCAGAGGATCCCGCTGCGCCGGGCGTCGCGCGGCGAGGTCACCGGCACCCCGGTCGCGTCGGCCCAGTCGAGCACCGGTCGGTGCAGGCCCCGCAGGTGTTCGGCGATCCGCTCGATCCCGAGCTCCAGCAGCAGGCCCACCGAGGGATTGAACCCGGCAAAATCCTGGTACGGCAGGGTCATCAGCTCGAACCGCCGGGCGTCGGCCCGGAGAGTCGGATCGTAGCTGGTGAGCCGGGTGAGATCGTCGGTGTTCTCGAAGGCCAGCCAGCCGGTGATCGCCGGGTCGAACGATGCGATCAGCTCCCGGCGCACGTACACGAATCCGGTTCCCCAGGGGGAGAGCAGCCACTTCTGCCCTCCGCAGGACAGCACGTCCACCTCGACTCGACTGACATCGAGCGGGACCTGTCCGATCCCCTGGATGGCGTCCACCACGAGCCAGGCGCCGGTCTCACGGGTCGCGGCGGAGAGCCGGGCGAGATCGACCGCATAACCGCTGCTGAACTGGACCTGCGACACCGCGACGCAGCGCACCCGGGGGTCGCGCAGTCGCTCGAGCAGGCGCTCCTCGTCAGGCCATCCCGCCGCGGTGGTGGGAACCAGCTCCATCGTGACGCCGCGGTCCTCCAGTCGCATCCAGGGGTAGACGTTGGCGGGAAATTCGCGGTCGCTCACCAGCACGACGTCCCCCGGCTTGAAGGGCAGCGCCCGGGCGGCCAATCCCAGACCGAAGCCGGTGTTCACCGTGAGGCCGATCTCCTCCGGCTGGGCCCCGATCAGCGCCGCCGCGAGCCGGCGTGATTCGATCAGGATCCCGAACATCTCGCGATCGGGCAGGAGGTACGGCATGCCCCGTCGGCGATTGAACTCGTCCAGGACCTTTCTGGTCCGCTCGGGCAGCGGCCCGATGCTGGCGTGATTCAGGT
The DNA here is from genome assembly GCA_035688895.1 of Gemmatimonadales bacterium. GTDB lineage: Bacteria > Gemmatimonadota > Gemmatimonadetes > Gemmatimonadales > GWC2-71-9 > CAVVWJ01. The sequence goes on along the minus strand of DASSML010000081.1, from coordinate 7,772 downwards.
AGATGGTGGACGAGGTCCAGGGGAATTCGGCGGCGCGCAGGGCGGCGACGTCGTAGGTAGGGGAAGAGCGAAGGGCGCCTACCGCCTCCGCGCTCATGATTCCCTCCTCCTCGGATCGAACGCCTCTCGCAACCCGTCGCCGAGCAGATTGAACCCCAGCACCGCGAGACCGATCGCGAGCCCGGGCGCGAACGAGACCCAGGGCGCGACCCGGAGCAGGTCGCGACCGTCGGCCACCATCGCTCCCCAGCTCGGCGTAGGCGGCTGGGCGCCCAGGCCGACGAACGACAGCGCGGCCTCGGCCATGATGGCGCCGGCGATACCCAGGGTGGTGGCGATGATCACCTGATTGCGCACGTTGGGGAGCAGGTGGCGGAGCAGGACCCGCTTGTCGGGAGCGCCCAGCGCCCGAGCGGCAAGGACGTACTCGGAGCCCTTGAGGACGAGGACCTGGGATCGGACCAGCCGGGCCATCCCGGCCCAGCCCACGGCCCCGATCACCACGAACACCATCGGCAGCGAAGGCGAGACGGCCGCGGCGACCGCGATGAGAAGGAGCAGCGTCGGAAACGCGAGGGTGACGTCGGCCAGCCGCATCACGAGCGCGTCGACCCACCGCCCATAGTACCCCGACAGCAGCCCGAGCGTCACGCCCAGCGCCGCCGCCACCGCCTGGGAGATGAGACCGACCGAAAGCGAGAGCCTGGCGCCGTACAGCACCCGGCTGAGTACGTCTCGGCCCTGGGCGTCGGTACCCAGCAGATAGCGGCCCCCCGGGCCGAGCAGATAGGCATTCCGGAGGTCACCGGTGATCGGATCGAAGGGTGCCAGCCAGGGAGCCAGCAGGGCCGCCAGGACCACCAGCCCCACCAGCCCCGCGCCGGCCTGGAACCATCGATCCCGGCGAAACCGCGCCCACAACACGCCTTGCGCCATCACCGCCCCGTGATCTGGGTTACCCTCGCGAGGGGGGACTCGCGCACCACGTTGCACCGGCCGGTCGCACGGCGCGCGGCGCACGATTTTTGCACCTTGGGTCGAGGTACGTTACGCAGGTCACCTCAGCCGGGGCAAGCGAGTGAACCCGGACCGTCCTTTCACCCTGGTACTCAGCGGCGGCGGCCTCAAAGGGCTGGCCCACATCGGCGTGCTGCGCGCGCTGGAAGAGCGACACCTCGTGCCCAGCCTGGTGGTGGGGTCGAGCATCGGGTCGCTCATCGGCGCCGCGTGGGCGGCAGGCGCTTCGGTGGCCCAGATGGAGGCCCACGCCCTGGCGGTCAGGCGCCGGGACGTGTTCCAGGTGGCCCGGGTGGACGTGGCACTTCGACGCCTGCTCGCCCCGGCCCTGTACCGCCGCGAGCCGCTGGAGCAGCTGGTCCGGAGTCTCATCGGCGATATCACCTTCCGGCAGCTCCCCCGGCGCCTGCTGGTCAACACGACCGATCTCCACTCCGGCATGCAGGTGATGTGGGGCCTTCCCGGTCTCCTCGATGCCCAGGTGGCGGATGCCGTGGTAGCGTCCTGCGCCCTCCCCGGCATCTTCCCGCCCAAGTTGATCCAGGGCCGGGTGTACGTGGACGGCGCGGTGATGGAGAATCTGCCGGTGCGACTGGCCGCCTCGCTGGCCGACGGGCCGATCCTGGCCGTCAACGTCGCGGCGACGAGCGTGCTGCGCGAGGCCCACGAGACCGAAGGCTTCGCCGCGACCTACATCCGGGGTCTCGAGATCGTGATGCAGACCCAGATCGAGGGCCAGCTGCGCGAATGGCAGGGGCCGCCGCTCATCCTGGTGCAGCCCCGGGTCGAGCACATCTCGATGTTCGCCTTCGACCGGACGCCCGAGCTGATCGAGGCCGGGTACCGCGCCACGGCGCAGACCCTGGATCAGATGGGGGAGACACTGCAGGCGCTGCCCAACGGCATGCACCCGGTGCGGCGGCTCCGCGTGCTGGTGGACGAGGAGCGCTGCGTCGGCTGCGGCGCCTGCGTGGTCCAGGCCCCCAAGGTGTTCCGGCTCGATGCCCGAGGAAAAGCGGAGGTCCACACCCCGCTCCAGACCTGGTCGCCGATCGAAGGCGCCTACGTCCTCAATTGCCCGACCTACGCGATCAGCGTGCGGCCGGAGGATTCTGCGGCGTAACCCGGAAGAGATAGACAGCGGGACCCTTCTCACGGCGGAAGGGGATCCGGCTCCGGAGAGGCGAGCGATAGTAGCGGTGCACCCGGACCCGGCCCCACGGCGCCAGGCAGCGGGTCAACAGCGACTCGTCGTAGAGCCGGCGCTGGCCGGCCTGATCGGTAAGGTCGCCCAGCGGGGTGGTTCCCACCACCGACCCACCCGCCGCCAGGTAGCCGGTGAGCTCGCCGACCAGGCCGCTGTCGTCCTCGACGTTTTCCAGCGCTTCGTTGCAGTAGATCAGGTCGAACTGTCCGGGACCAGGCGCGACGGTGGTGAACACCGGGCGCGCCGCCGAGCCGCGGAAGCGCTTGGCCTGGGCGATCGCCGCCGGCGAGATGTCGTACCCCACCGCCTCACCACCCAGCCGCTGCACCCGGATCGTGAATACCCCGTCCATGCATCCGAAATCGAGCACGCGCCGCCCCTCGGGCGGATACCGCCGCAGGAGGATCCGCTGGCGCCACTCGAGCTGAGTGAATCGCCAGTCGAGATCGGCGGCGCGGGGACCGAACCGCTCCACCCATTCGCGGTAGTGGGTGTCGTAGCTCTCGGCGGCGGCGGACGTGCCGGGGGCGTGGAACATCAGCTCGCGACGCCGACGCCGGCCGCGGTCAGCTCGTGGCCGATACGCCTCAGGTCGGCGGCCACCCGGTCCCAATTGTAGAAGGTCTCCACCGCGCTGCGGCCGGCCTGGCCCAGGCGGCGCCTCAAAGCCGCGTCGTCGAGCAGCCGGCGGAGCGCGTCGGCCACGGCTTCGGGCCGCTCGGCGTCCACCAGCATTCCCGTCTCTCCGTCGCGCACCGCCTCGGGAATGCCGCCGCTTCGACCGGCGACGACCGCCACTCCGCACGCCGAGGCCTCGACCAGCGAGATGCCGAACCCCTCGACCCTCTGCTCCAGCAGGCGCGACACGCCGAGATAGACCTCGGCGACGTTGTAGAGCGCCGGCAGGTCGCGGTCTGGCACCTCAGTCAGAAACCGGACCCGGTCACCCACGCCGAGCTGCCGAGCTTCCTCCTGCAGCGATTCGTGCTCCTCCCCTACCCCGACCACGGCGTACCGGAGGTCGGGATAGTCTGCGGCCAGCAGGGCCAATGCCTGGAGCGCGGTATCGATGCCCTTGTGCCGGGTGAGCCGGGCCACGGAGAGGAGCCAGCGTCCGTCTTCCAGACCATAGCGCTCGCGGACCTCGTGTGTATCCACGCCGGGGCGGAAGGCCTCGTGGTCGGCGCCGAGGGGCACGACCCGCACGAGCTGGGGGGTCGCGTCGATGTCGAGCTCGCCGAGCAGGCGGAGGCAGCGATCGCGGGTCCACTGGCTGTTGGCCACCAGCACCGCCGCCGAAGCGAGCAGCGCCCGCGCGGTGCGTCGCTTGAGGCCGGACTGGTGCACCTGGTGTTGCAGGATCAGCAGGTCGCCCCCGTGGAGCAGCACCCCGAAGGGCGTTCCCAGGCGTTCCATCGTCCACTTCGCCGGGTAGGCCGCCGGCTTGATGTTGCCGCACCAGATGAACTCGGCGCCGACCGACCGGGTGAGCATCGCCGCGCGCCGAGACCAGGCGAGGAGGCCGGGAATGCTCCGCAGCTTCCGCGCGGGCAGGGGTAGCCGGTCCACCCGGTTCGGGAAGGTGGCGTCGACATCGGGCGCGTCGGGGTGGAGACCGGTGGAGACGACGAGACTTCCGGGTGGGTACCGCCGGGCCAGCTCCGCCATCCACCGCGCGATGCCGCCGCCGATCGGCGGGAAGTCGTAGGTGAGCAGCAGGTGGGGCCGCATAACGAGCAATCTAGCAGGCGAGGGGCGCAGTGCGTCGCGCGGCGACTTCCCGCCCGATGCGAAGCACGTCGGCCGCCACCCGATCCCAGTTGTAGTGGGTCTCCACGGCCCGTCGGCCCTCGGCGCCCATGCGCCGGCGCAGCTCGGGATCGTGCAGCAGTCGGCGCACGGCGGCCAGCCCGGGCGCGGGATGGGTGGCGTCCACCAGCAGGCCGGTCTCACCGTCGCGCACCGCGTCGGGGATGCCGCCGTCGGCGCCGGCGACCACGGGGAGGCCGGACGCGGAGGCCTCGACCAGGGAAATGCCGAAGCCTTCGACCATCAGCTCGGTCGGGCGGGAGAGCCCGAGATAGATGTCGGCGGCGCAATAGATGGCCGGGAGGTCGCGGTCGGGGACTTCGGTGAGGAAGCGGACCCGATCGGTCACGCCCAGCTCTCCGGCCAGCCGCTCGAGCTCGGCCTGCTTGACGCCGGATCCCACGATCGCGTAGTGCAGGTCGGGCAGCTCCCGGTGCAGCGCGGCCAGGATATGGAGACCCGTATCGATGCCTTTGTGCGCCGCCAGCCGGGCCACCGTCAGCAGCCAGACGCCGGGACCCAGCCCGTAGCTGGCGCGGACCTCGCCGGCGTCGGCACCGGGACGAAACCGGGCCGGATCGGTCCCCAGGTTTACCGTGCGGACGTCCACGCCGGCCGGGTCGAACCCCAGATCACCCAGGACCCGGCGGCAGAAATCGGTGGTCCACCGGCTCTGGGTCACGAAAACGGCCGGCGCACCCAAGAGGGAGCGTCCGGCCAGTCGCTTGCGCACCGAGTTGAGTCGATGATGCAGCAGGAGGAGCTCGGTCCCGTGCAGGAACACGCCGTGGGGGATGCCCTGACGGCGGGTGACCCAATTGGCCGGATAGGCCGCGGGCTTCAGGTTGCCGCACCACATGAGCTCGGGACGGACCGCCCGGGACAGCACGGCGGCACGGCGGCACCAGGGTACCCAGCCGCTGACCGCGCGGAGCCGGCGGCTCTCGATGTTCATCCGGTCCACCGGGTGGGGGAATCCGGCGTCGAACTCGGCCCCGCCCGACGTCGAGCCGGTCGAGACTACCAGCCCGCCCGGAGGGTAGCGACGGGCGATCTCGCCCATCATGCGGGAGATGCCGCCGCCGATCGGCGGAAAGTCGTAGGTGAGAAGGAGGTGGGGTCTCACGAGCCGAGCGCGGCGAGCACCGCGCGCTCGTACCCGTCCACCATCGCCGACATGGGAAACCGGGTTTCGATCCGCCGCCGGCCCGCCTGCCCGAGTCTCGCGCGCAGCTCCGGCTGGTCCGCGCAGCGCCCCAGCGCGGCCGCCAGAGCCGCGGCATCGTCCACCGGCGCCAGGAGACCAGCCTCCCCGTCGGCGCCGAGCAGCTCGGGCACGCCGCCAACCTGGGTGGCGATCACCGGCCGGGCGCACGCCATCGCCTCGGCGATCGCGTTGGGGAAGATCTCTTCCCGGGCCGGGTGCAGGTAGATGTCGGCGGCGTTCAGCGCCTCGAGCACCTCGGCCCCGCGGAGAAAGCCGGTGAAGATCGTCGTGACTCCGGAGTGGCGGGCCCGCTCGCGCATCTGCGACGCGTGCTTGCCCTCGCCCACGAGGACGTAGACCGGATCGACGCCGTCGCTGCGCAGTCGCTGCAGGGCCTGGAGCGCGAGGTCCTGACCCTTGGACCGCTCGAGGGCCGACACGGTGAGCACCACCAGTCGTCCGGGGGCAATCCCGTGCGCCGCCCGGAACCGGGCGCCGGCGTCGGCATCGGGCCGGTATCGCTCGGCGTCGTAGCCGTTGTAGATCACCCGGGAGTTGAGCCGTCCGAGCGCGGGGGTCCGCGCCACGGCATGATCGCGGACCGCTTCGGCCTGGTACAGGCACATCCGGGCGCGCGCGAGCAGCACGATGCGGTCGGTCAGGCGGGGCGGCGTGCCGAAGGTGCTGATGTTGTACCGATAGAGCACGGCCACGCCGAGGCCCAGACTTCCCCAGCCGGCGAGGCGGAGGTCCCGCAGCTTGTCGACGATCACGACTTCGGGCTCGAACTCGCGGAGGCGCTGGCGGAAGCCGCGGATCTCGCGAAGGCCGGTATCGCGCGTGGGGGTCATCCCGACCTGCAGGCCCGCTCCGGCGAAGCCCTCGGCGACCGACGGCTCGCCGGTGTAGGCCCGCACCTCGTGGCCACGAGCCGCGAGGCCGGCGCCGATCTTTCCCAGGCTCACCCCCGACCCGCGCCAGCTGCGCGCCGAGGTGAGGAGCGCCACCCGTACCCGACGACTCACTTGCCGGCCCCGGTCCGGCGCTCCAGATCCCACAGGTGCGCGTACTTGAGGAAGGCGGTCCACCCACCCAGCACCGAGGTCACGAACCCGAAGCGGCCGTCCCGCCATCCACCCTGAAGCAGGTAGGCCCGGAGGAAGCGACTCAGCGGCCGTCCTCCCAGATCCCAGAGGCGGGCGCGCTCGCCACGCTCGAACATGTCTTCCGCCCCCCACCGGGCATAGCGGTTCATCTTCTCGACCTGGTGTCCGAGGTCGCGGTAAGGGACGTGCACCAGCGCGGACCGCAGCCGGCCCTGATCGGGCACGTGCTCCAGGCCTTCGTGCACCCGTCGGCCTACGTAGCGAAGATCGTTGGTGAAGAGGCGAACCACCCAATCGCGGCCCCAGCGACCGCGAGTCAGCTCCCGCCCGAGGTAGAAGTTCTGCCGGCGGACCTGATACACCGGATGCCGAGGCGCCGCCACGACCTCGGCGAGCTCGAGGCGGAGCGGATCGGGAATCTCCTCATCGGCGTCGAGGGCGAAGATCCACCGGTTTCTCGCCACGGCGATGGCGGCGTTGCGCTGTGCGGCGATGGTGGGCCCGGTCCGCTCCAGCACCGTCGCTCCGGCACCCCGCGCGAGGGCGACGGTGTCGTCGCGAGAGCCGCCGTCCGCCACCAGAACCTCGTCGGCCCAGGCCAGGCGCCGGACGCAGGCGGCGATCCGATCGGCCTCGTCGAGCACCGGGATGACGATCGAGAGCGGGACGCGGGTCCCCGGCACCGGCGCGCTCAGGCCGGCTTCCGCGCCACCAGCATGAGCGTGCGCCCGAACAGGAGGTCGGGCGAGAGCAGGTGGGTCGCGATCTCCCGGTTGGCCTCCCGTTGGCGCGCGTCCGCCTCCCGCGCCAGCGCCGTGCGGGTCGCGAGCTGCACGAACGGCCAGGCCCACGCGTGGAGCAGGCCGTACTTCCGGATCCGGTCGGTGGTCACCCCCTCGATGGTGAACCCGGTCGTCCGCAGGATATAGCGCAGCTCGTAGTAGGTGATGAGGTGGATGTGGTCGTGTACCGGCGCCTTGTGGTGCTCGTTCATGGGCCGGGTAGCGAGCGGGAAGAATCCGGTCCAGAAGTAGCGCCAGCGCGAGGCGAGTCCCAGGATGTTGGGCGTCGAGAGCAACAGCCGGCCCCCCGGCTTGAGCACCCGCCAGCATTCTCGCACGAAGGCGAACTGGTCCTCGAGGTGCTCCACCCCTTCCAGGCAGGAGAGATATTCGAAGGAGGCGTCGTCGTACGGCAGACGCTCCGACAGGTCCGCGTACCGCACCGGCACTTCGGGCACCCGGAACTGGTCGGGGTAGAGATCGCACGCCTCGACCCGGAAGCCGAGCTCCAGCAGCCGGCGGGCGAACGCACCGCTGCCGGCGGCGACCTCGAGCACGCGGCCCTCCCGGGGCCATCCCGCGAAGAGCTCCGCGGCCCGGACGTGGGTCTTGATGCAGGCGTAGACCGGAAGCCGGTCGGCCGG
>DASSML010000080.1:0-10814 GCA_035688895.1 Gemmatimonadales bacterium | reverse complement strand
GACTTCCGGGTGCAGCCCGAGGGCATCGGCCTGGGCCTGGCGGTGGACGTGCAGCGCAAGGACGGCAGCCGGGGCCTGGTGGTGCCAGTGATCAAGCGGGCCGACACCCTCGACTTCGCCGCCTTCCACGCGGCCTACGAGACGCTGGTCGACAAGGCCCGGAACAACAAGCTCATGCCGGACGATTTCGCCGGCGCCACGATGTCGCTCACCAATCCCGGCGGGCTCGGCACGGTGGCGTCGGTGCCTCGGCTCATGGCGGGCCAGGGGAGCATCATCGCCATCGGGGCGATCGGCTATCCGGTGGAGTTCCACGCCGTCCCCGACGAGCGTCTCCGCGAGCTCGGCGTCAGCAAGGTCATGACCGTCACCAGCACCTACGACCACCGCGTCATTCAAGGCGCGGAGTCGGGGTCATTCCTGGCGACGCTGGACCACCTGCTCCAGGGCGACGAGGGCTTCTATCAGCTCATCGAGGAGAGCCTCCAGCTCTCCGCGGAGAGCTACGAGCTGGTGAAGGCCGCGCCGGCGGCCAAGCGGGAGGAAGCTTTCGGGCCGGTCCCTCCCGAGATGCTGTACCACGTGGCCGCCGCGATGGCGCTGGTGAAGGCGTTCCGGATGCACGGCCACCTGGCCGCGCACCTCGACCCGCTCGGCACGCCACCCATCGGCGATCCCGCGCTCAACCCCGGGGGCCCGCTCGGGCTCACCCCGGAGGCGCAGGCAGCGATCCCCACCAAGGTGCTCCGCATCGCGGTGCCCGGCCAAACCCTGGCCGAGGCGCTCCCCTATCTCCAGGCCACCTACTGCGGGACCATGGCCTACGAGATCGAGCACATCGCCACCCACGAGGAACGGGTCTGGCTGCGCGAGAAGATCGAGAGCGGCGCCTACCGTCAGCCCATGGCGGCCGCCGAGCAGCGCCGCCTGCTGCGCCGGCTCACCGAGGTGGAGGCCCTGGAGAAGTTCCTGCACAAGGCCTACCTCGGACAGAAGCGGTTCTCGATCGAGGGCGTGGACATGCTGGTGCCGATGCTCGATCTCACCATCGAGCGCGCGGCCGCCTCGGGCGGGCGCGACGTGGTGATCGGCATGGCGCACCGCGGGCGGCTCAACGTGCTGGCCCACACCGTGGGTCGGCCGTACGAGACCATCTTCGCCGAGTTCGAGGGCGGCCGGCAGGTGGAGGGCGGGGGGCGGCTTACGCCCGAAGGCGGCACCGGCGACGTGAAGTATCACCACGGCGCCGAAGGCGCCTACGTGACCACCGGCGGCAAGGCGATCACGGTCTCGCTCTCGCCCAACCCCAGCCACCTCGAGTTCGTGAGCCCGGTGGTGGACGGGCGGGCCCGGGCCAAGCAGACCCAGCGGCGGGGCCGGGACGCCCACCACGATCCCTCGGCGGCGCTGCCGGTCACCATCCACGGCGACGCGGCGTTCGCCGGGCAGGGCGTCGTGGCCGAGACCCTCAACCTGGGCTCGCTCAAGGGATATCGCACCGGCGGGACGCTGCACATCATCACCAACAACCAGGTCGGCTTCACCACCGACATGGAGGATGCCCGCAGCACCCGCTACGCCTCCGACCTGGCCAAGGGGTTCGACATCCCCATCATCCACGTCAACGGCGACGACGCCGAGGCCTGCCTCAGTGCGGTGCGGCTGGCGATGGCCTATCGCGAGCGGTTCCACCAGGACGCGGTGATCGACCTGGTCGGCTACCGCCGGCACGGCCACAACGAGGGCGACGAGCCGGCGTACACCCAGCCGCTCATGTACGAGCGCATCAAGAGTCACCCGACGGTCCGGGATCTTTACGCCCGGCAGCTGGTGGCCGCGGGCGTGCTCACCCAGGAGGAGGCCGACCGCGAGGCCAGCGAGACGTACCAGCGGCTCGTGGACGTCCAGCAGGCCTTCAAGGCCAGCATGGGGAAGACCGTCACCAAGGAGCACGGGCATCGGCTGAGCGGCGCGGGACAGGAGTTCGAGACCGCGCTGTCCCCCGAGTTCCTGACCGCGCTCAACGAGCAGCTCCTCACCTGGCCCGAGGGGTTCACCGTCCATCCCAAGCTCAAGAAGCAACTCGAGCGCCGGCGCACCGCGCTGGGGCCCGAGGGCGGGATCGACTGGGCCCACGCGGAGACGCTGGCGCTCGCCTCCCTCCTGACCGAAGGCATTCCGATCCGGCTCACCGGCCAGGACACCGAGCGCGGCACCTTCAGCCAGCGGCATCTGGTGCTGCACGACGCCGTGAACGGTGAGATCCTGACCCCGATCCAGCGGCTGCCCGGCGCGCTCGCTCCGATGGAGCTGCACAATAGCCCGTTGTCGGAGCTGGCGACCCTTGGCTTCGAGTACGGCTACAGCGCGGCGGCGTCCGATGCGCTGGTGCTCTGGGAGGCGCAGTTCGGCGACTTCATCAACGGCGCCCAGGTCATCGTCGACCAGTTCCTCTCGGCCGGGCTCTCGAAGTGGGGCCTCACCACCCGGCTGACCCTGCTGCTGCCGCACGGCTATGAGGGCCAGGGGCCGGAGCACTCCAGCGCGCGGCTGGAGCGGTTCCTCCAGCTGGCCGCCGAAGGCAACATCCGGGTGGCGAATCCCACCACGCCGGCGCAGTACTTCCACCTCCTCCGGCGGCAAGCCCGGCGGACCCGACAGCGGCCGCTGGTGATCCTCACGCCGAAGAGCCTGCTGCGCCTGCCCCAGGCGAGCTCCCGGCTCTCAGACCTGGCGGGCGGCCAGTGGCAGGCGGTACTGAACGACCCGGTCGTCTCGCGCCACCCCGACCAGGTGACTCGCCTCGTCGTCTGCAGCGGCAAGATCTACTACGACCTGCTGGCCGAGGCGGAGAAGATGACGGACGTCAGGCCCGCTGTGGCGCGGATGGAGCAGCTCTACTCCTTCCCCACGACCGAAATGCAGGAGCTCCTCGCGGGGTATCCCTCTCTCGAGCGGCTGATCTGGGTGCAGGAAGAGCCGCGGAACATGGGAGCCTGGAGCTACGTCGAGCCCAAACTGCGCGAGCTCGCCCCGGAGGGCGTGCGGGTGAGCTACGTCGGCCGCCCCGAGCGGGCGAGCCCGGCCGAGGGCTATCCGGCGGCCCATGCCGCGGAGCAGAGCCGGATCGTGCAGGAAGCGCTGAAGGGGAGACCGGCGGAGGAGCCGACACCGCTGCCGACCACGGCCGCGGCGGGCCAGGCAAAGGGGTAGAAATGCCGAGGGCGGCCAATGGCCGCCCTCTTCATCTGCTCCGTTGCCCGATCACTCCTTCGGGAGGATCGGCCGTTCCGACGCCTGTCGAGCGAGCTCCCGGAGGGGCTCCGACAGGTGTTCTCCGTAGTGGAGAAGGAACACCCCCCGCGATCGCTTCTGCATCAGAAACGCGACCAGCGGCGTGTCGGCCTTGGCCGCGTTACAATCGCGGCAGGCCAGCACCAGGTTGTCGGCGCGGTCGTACGCGGTCTGCCCGCGGCGAGGCCGAACATGGTCCAGGGTGATGACGTCGGGCGAGGTCTCGGTTCCGCAGTACGCGCACACCGAGCCATGTAGGCCCAGGAGAAAATCGCGGTGCGACTGCATCGACCTGCCGGGGGAACGCCGAAAGCTGGGAACGGAGACTGCGGAATGCCTGCGTGATCTGCGTGCCACAAAAATCCAGGTAGAGGTTAGTTGGTGACCAGTCAGTCCGGTCACGGGAACGTCCATATAACCTAGCAAGAATGACACCAAAATGACAGTCCCACGCGGATTTACCCTCTTCCTGGCTGGCTGGGCGGGCCTCCTTGCCGGCTGCGCCCCCTCCCCCGGCGAGTCTCCGAACGCCGACCGCAAGGCGGTCGAGGCGACCGTCAACCGCTACGTCGAAGCCACCAACAAGGGCGACGCCGACGCCCTGGCCCAGCTCTACGAGGACGATGCGGTTCTCCTGCCGCCCGACCACCAGCCGATCGAGGGGCGCACGGCCATCGGCGAGTTCTGGCGCCAGGGGACCGATGAAGGCCTGGAGGTCACGACCCTGCGGCTGGACGTGGATGGTGGAATCGGCTATCTCGTTGGACAATATACACTTCCAGAGACAGACGAGGAGCCGGCCGACTCCGGAAAGACAGTCATGTGCCTCAAGCGCCAGCAGGACGGGAGCTGGAAGGTGACCGCCGATATCTGGAACAGCAGCGTGGGCGACGAGGACGACGACGAAGACGACACCACCCCACCACCATCGATCAGCTGACCCGCCACCGCGCGGGTGACGGTCCTCACCGACCCCCGTCCAGGGTGGGCGGCAAGGTGCGGGATGGCACATCCCCACATCCACGACGGCGAGATCCGGATCGTGGGCCACCGGTGGTCGCCGGAGGCCCACGAGCTCAAGGCCTTCCTGGCCCGGTCCCGGGTCGGCTACCGCTGGCTCGATGTCGAGCGCGACCCGGAAGCCGGCAAGTACCTGGGCGAAACGCGGGCCCGAAAAGACACCCTCCCGATCATCATTCTCCCCGACGGCACCCGGCTGGTCCGGCCGGCGGTGCGGGACCTGGCCGAACGGATCGGGCTCGACACCGAGCCCGACCAGCCCTTCTACGAGCTCCTGATCGTGGGCGGTGGGCCGGCGGGCCTTTCCGCCGCCGTGTACGCCGCCTCGGAAGGGATCCGCACGATCGTGGTCGAACAGGAGGTGCCGGGCGGCCAGGCGGGGTACAGCGCGAAGATCGAGAACTATCCGGGCTTTCCCGAGGGCCTGAGTGGGCGCGACTTCGCCCAGCGGACCGTGGCCCAGGCCGAGCGTTTCGGGGTGGAGATCCTCTCGACCCGCCACGTCAAGAGCCTGACCGCGAAGGGGCGCTACCGGGAGATCTGTCTCGATGATGGGACGGTGGTGGCCGCGCACGCCGTCCTCCTCGCCACCGGCGTGGCCTTCCGCTGGCTGGAAGCACCCGGCTGCCCAGACCTGGTGGGACGAGGGGTCTACTACGGGGCAGCGATCGCCGAGGCCAGCGAGTGTCGCGACCAGCGCCTGTATATCCTCGGCGGAGGCAATTCAGCCGGCCAGGCGACGGTCCTCCTGGCCGAGTACGCGCGCCGGGTCACCATCGTGGCGCCCGAGCCGTCGCTGGAGGATACCATGAGCCAGTATCTGCTCGAGCAGATCGGCGATCTCCCCAACGTCGAGACCTGTCCCGGCCACACCATCGTCGGCGCCGAAGGGCAGAAGCATCTCGAGCGGCTGGAGCTGCAGCGGACAGACGGAACCGAGCGGCACAAGGTGGCGGCCGACGGGCTCTTCGTCTTCATCGGCGCGGAGCCACGCACCCAGTGGCTGGAAGGCGTGGTGGACCGGGACGAGCATGGATTCATCCTGGCCAACGAGCGGATGGAGACGTCGGTCCCGGGGGTGTTCGTGGCGGGCGATGTGCGGTCGGGCTCGGTCAAACGGATTGCCTCGGCGGTGGGCGAGGGAGCGATGGCGGTGCAGTTCATCCACGGCTACCTGGCCGATCGCTGAGCCAGCTCAAGGAGCGGCCGACTTCTTCTCCACCGGCGGGACCTGGATCCGGTAGTCCGAGGCCAAGAGGTACTTCCAGGAATCGTCGTAGGGGTGCACCTGGGTCACCGGGCGTCCTTCGCGCTCCAGCGGCCGCCCCTCGTTGGCCCAGGCGAAGATGCTCCCCGAGAGCGCGGTGGCGTTGCCGTAGCCCTGCGCCGTGAGCCAGTGGACCAGCCGAGCCCCGCGATACCCGACGGTGCTGTAGACCACGATCGCCGTGTCCTTGGGCATGCCCCGGAGCGGGCGCAGCAGCGGCCGGTAGGGATCCATCCGCAGCGCGCCGCGCAGGTGGCTCACGGCGTATTCATCGAGGGTGCGGGCGTCGAGGAGCACGGGCGGGACCCGCTTGCTGTCGGCCTGCCAGGCGGCGAGCCCGTTCGGGTCGATCCAGTGCACATCGGGGAAGCGGCGGGCCGCCAGTCGCCGCACCACCTCGAAGGCGATGGGGGGACCGGCCAGCAGGAAAACCGCGGCACCGATCAGAATGGGCAGGACAACGACCAGCAGGACGATCAGCCAGCGCGGCTTCTGCCGGTTGCGGCGGAAGCGAACGCGGAGGCTCTGGCCTTCCTCCAGCTCCGGGGTCCGATCATCCATCGGGCATACCTCCGACTCGGGCGCTTCCCTCAACTAACTACGCTCCACTCCTCCCCGCCATGCCCAGTGGCCGTCGCTCAAGACGGCGAGACCAGGGAGGCAAGCCCGATGCGGTACCCGCAGCGCTGCAGCTGACGGGCGAATGGGTCCACTCCCGCTCCGCCCAGCATCGGGATCACATCCGGCGGGAGCCGGGGCGGGAGCGCCGTCAGGGCGGGCAGCGCCGAGCGCACGATGTCGGGGTCGCTGCTGCTCAGACCGACCCCGTGGGGCTTCAACCTCCAGCTGGCCTCCACCATTTCTTCGGGCGGGAGATCGGCGCCGAGGTACTGCACGCGCCATCCCCTCCCCTGCAGCACCGCCAGCGTGGCCAGGATCCCCCATTCGTGGCGCTCGGCGGGGAGACAGCCCGCCAGAAACAGGGGTCCGCCGGACCGGCCGGTCCGGAGCCCCGCCTTGAGCGCATGGACCACCACCTCACTCGCCAGGTGCTCGGCGGCGACCGGGAGCCGTCCCACCGCCCAGGCATCGCCGATGGCCCGGGCCAGCGGCACCACAACCTCGGCGCCGAAGGCGGCAAGCCCCCGGAGCGAGAGCTGCTGGGCCACGAGCGCCTCGAGGCGCTCGCGATCGAAGTCGCGGATGGCGCCGAGCAGGGCGGCCAGGGGCGAGCCGTCTTCCGCCTGCGGCTCGATGCGCGAGAGCACGACTTCGGGCGCCTGGGCGGCGAGGTCGCCGATCCGCTCGCCGGCCTCGACCAGCCGGGCGTAGGCCCGGAGCAGAGCGACCTGCTCGCCGGTGTAGACCCGATAGCCGTTGGGGAGACGCCGGGGACGAACCACCTCGTAGCGCCGCTCCCAGGCTCTGAGCCGCGCCGGGGCGAGCCCGGTGAGGCGGGCCACCTCGTGGATCTCGTAGGTGCGGTCGGGCGGGTGCACCACCGGTGCGGGCACGTTGCTTCCACGGTGGAGGTGATCGGAGCCCGGCGCGACCGGGCAATAGAAGATGCTAGCCTCGGGACAGTGGAAAGGTCCACCCGTGTCGAGGGCGCTGCCCCGAGGGCCGACTCGCGGTTATTTTCCGCTCTCCCGTTCCCCCGCCGGGACCCGCGACCGAAGGAGCCCGTCTGACCGCCGACACCATCCACATCCGGCCCGCCTCGGCCGGTGGTGCCTCCGTCCGCGATCCCGATATTGCCGATCCCGAGCTGGCCTGGCGCAGCATCAACACGATCCGGGTGCTCGCCATGGATGCCGTCGAGGCGGCGCAGTCGGGCCACCCCGGCACCCCGATGGCGCTCGCGCCCGCGGCGTACGTGCTCTGGACCCGGTTCCTGCGCCACAATCCGGCCGACCCGGCGTGGCCCGATCGCGACCGCTTCGTGCTGTCCTGCGGGCACGCTTCCATGCTGCAGTACGCGCTGCTCCACCTGACCGGGTACGACCTCTCCCTCGACGACATCAAGGCGTTCCGGCAGTGGGGCTCGCGCACGCCGGGCCACCCCGAGCGAGGGCACACCCCCGGGGTGGAGACCACCACCGGGCCCCTGGGACAGGGCGTCGGCAACGCGGTCGGCATGGCCATCGCCGAGCGCCTGCAGGCGGTGCAGTTCAACCGGCCGGGCCACGAGGTCGTGGACCACCGCACCTGGGCGTTCGTGAGCGACGGCGACCTGATGGAAGGGGTGGCAAGCGAGGCGGTCTCCCTGGCAGGTCATCTCCGGCTCGACAAGCTCACCCTGATCTACGACGATAACCACATCACCATCGACGGCGACACGGCGCTCACCTTCAGCGAGGACGTGCCCGCCCGCTTCGCCGCCTACGGGTGGCACGTGGTCCGGGTCGGGGACGGCAACGATCTCGCCGCGATCGGCGAGGCGCTGGAACAGGCGCGCGCGGAGACCGGGCGGCCGACACTGGTGGCCCTGCGGACCGTCATCGCCGATCCGGCGCCGACCAAGCGGAACTCCCCGGAGGCGCACGGCGCCCCGCTCGGCGCGGAGGAAGTGCGGCGGACCAAGGAAATCCTCGGCTGGCCGGCGGAGCCCGCGTTCTACGTCCCCGAGGACGCCCTGGCGCACTGGCGGACCGCGCTGGAGCGCGGCGCCGCGGAGCAGGCGGACTGGCGGGAGCGATGGGAGGCGTACGCCGGCGAGTATCCGGAGCAGGCGGCCGAGTTCGAGCGGTGGATGGCAGGACGGCTGCCGGACGGGTGGGACAAGAGTCTGCCGGTCATCTCACCCGCCGGGGGCCAGCTCGCGACCCGTCAGGCCGGCGGCCTCGCGCTGCAGGCCATCGCCGCCGCGGTCCCGAACCTGGTGGGCGGTTCCGCCGATTTGGGCGGCAGCACCGGAACCACGCTCAAGCAGGGCGCCAACTTCGGGCCGACGACCTCGGGCCGGGTATTCCACTGGGGCGTGCGGGAGCACGGGATGGCGGCCTGCCTCAACGGTATGGCCGCACACGGCGGGCTCCGGCCGTTCGGCAGCACCTTCCTGGTCTTTTCCGACTACATGAAGCCCGCCATCCGGCTCGCCGCCATCATGGGGCTGCCGGTGATCCTCATCGGCACCCACGATTCGATCGGGGTAGGCGAGGATGGACCGACCCACCAGCCGGTGGAGCACCTGGCCATGCTGCGGGCCATCCCCAACCTGGTGCTGCTCCGGCCGGCCGACGCGACCGAGGCCGTGGAGTCGTGGCGGGCGGCGATGGAGCGGAGCAACGGCCCCACCGTGCTCGTGCTGACCCGCCAGAAGCTGCCGGTGCTGGATCGGAGCACCCTTGGAGCCGCGGCGGGCGTACGCCGGGGCGGCTACGTGCTGCTCGACTCGCCCGGCGGCCACCCGCAGGCGATTCTGATCGCCAGCGGCTCGGAGGTGCACGTGGCGCTCGCGGCCGCGCGGCTGCTGCAGGCCGACCGGGTGCGGGTGCGGGTCGTCTCGCTCCCGTCGTGGGAGCTGTTCGAGAACCAACCGGAGGCGTACCGCAATGAGGTGCTCCCGCCGACGGTCCGCATCCGCCTGGGCATCGAGGCGGGGTCGGCGTTCGGCTGGCAGCGGTACACCACCGACGCCGGCGCAATGCTCGCGATGGAGGGGTTCGGCGCCTCCGCCCCGGGCGATCGCCTCTTTCAGGAGTTCAAGTTCACCCCGGAGCGAGCCGCGGAGATGGTGCGCACGCTCCTCGCGCGGAGGCCATCGGCATGACCAATCCCCTGGTCCGTCTGGGCGAGCTCGGGCAGAGTCCCTGGTACGACTACATCACCCGTGACCTGGTCACCTCGGGCGAGCTGCGCCGCCTGATCCGCGACGACGGACTGCGGGGCATGACCTCGAACCCGACGATCTTCGAGAAGGCCATCGCCGGGAGCGCGGCATACGATGCCGATATCCGCCGGCTGAGCGAGCAGGGACGGAGCACCGCCGAGATCTTCGAGGCGCTGGCGGTGGCGGACGTGCGGGCCGCCTGCGACGAGTTCGCGGGGCTGCACCAGGTGACCGGCGGGGTGGACGGCCAGGTATCGCTCGAGGTCTCCCCCACGCTGGCGCACGACGCCCGGGCCACCATCCAGGAGGCGGAGCGGCTCTGGGCGGCGGTGGACCGGCCCAACGCGATGATCAAGATCCCCGGCACCGAGGCCGGGCTTCCCGCCATCACCCACTGCATCGCCCGGGGCATCAGCGTCAACGTCACCCTGCTCTTCTCGGTCGAGCGGTACGCGTCGGTGATCGAAGCCTGGCTCACCGGGCTGGAGCACCGGCTGGCCGAGGGGCGCGAGCTGATGCCGGTGGCCTCGGTGGCGAGCTTCTTCGTGAGTCGGGTGGACGGCAAGGTGGACCCGCTGCTCGACCGCGCGGGGCACGAGGCCCTCCGCGGCCGGATCGCGATCGCCAACGCCTGCGCGGCCTATGGCCTCTTCGAGTGGTCGCTGGGCACGCCGCGGTGGCAGCGCCTGGCCGAGGCCGGCGCGCGGCCACAGCGGCCGCTGTGGGCCTCCACCAGCACCAAGGACCCGCGCTACCCCGACACGTTCTACGTCGAGGCGTTGGTCGCGCCGCGGACGGTGAACACGCTGCCGCCCGAGACGTTCGCGGCCTATCGCGATCACGGAAACGCCGAGGTGCGGATTTACGACGGCATGGCGGCGGCGCCGGAGCGCCTCAAGGCGCTGGCCGCCGCCGGGATCGACCTGGCCGCCGTCACCCGGGAGCTGGAGGACGACGGGGTGGCCAAGTTCGCCGCCTCCTACGCCGGCGTGCTCAACACCATCGAGACAAAGGCGGGCGCGCTCGCCATGGCCCAGGCACGCTGAGGATGTTCGACCGGGTGCGCCGCCTCTCGCTCACCTGGTGGATCTTTATCGGGATGGCGGCCGGCATCCTCCTGGGGGAATTCGCGCCCGGGTTCGCCGCCCAGCTCAAGCCGCTGAGCACCGTGTTCCTGCGGATGATCAAGTCCATAGTGGCGCCAATCATCTTCGGGACGCTGGTCATCGGTATCGCGGGGCACGGCGACGACCTCAAGAAGATCGGCCGGCTGGCGGTCAAGTCGCTGGGCTACTTCTGGCTCATGACCTTCGTGGCCCTGGTGATCGGGCTGACGGCGGTGCACCTGACCAAGCCCGGCGTCGGCGTCATCCTTCCGCCCCCGGACCCTCACGCCGCGAT